>CAYJIS010000068.1:0-2274 GCA_964370315.1 uncultured Treponemataceae bacterium | reverse complement strand
TATTTTTGTGATTTTTTTGATAGGTATTTGCTATTACACTATCAAATTCGACAGCTTTTACTATTTCAAACCCTGCTTTTTCAAAACCTAGAGAGAAACCACCAGAACCAGCAAATAAGTCAATTACTTTCATTTATTCCCCACGACTTTCTCTATATTTCGATGAAAAATCTTTTATATATTTTGTTTCTTCTATAGTTAATGAATATATTGTTGATAAATGATCATCAATGGCATCAATAATATCCTTACAAAATTTATGTTTATATTCATACATCGTTTGTTTCGTACCTACATATTTTTTTGTTAATTCTAATTTTTTTTCAAGTTCTTTTGCTAATTTTTCATAACAGTCATCATATTTTTTTCCAATAGGAATCAAAAAGTTTTTTAAATCTTTATTTGTAATATGCCAACAATCAGAGACTATATTCCAAAAAAGAAAGAATAATGATGAATTTAATAAACACAAGACAAAAGATTGAATCTTAGGGTCAAATGAAAATCCTTTGTATTCTTTTGACCCAGGATTAAATGAAAAAGCTTTTATCCAAAAACAGGCACGCATATTTAAGAAAACATTTTTTGTGCCACCAATATTATCCAGTGCTAATATATCACTTCCTTTTTGAGAAATAATTTTCGTAAAAATTGATTTTTCAAGGTAATTTCCAATTTTAGGATAAAAATCATCAAATTGAAAAGAATTAGATTCAAGTTTGATATCTGCAAACAAAATATCTCTCTCTGTTTTATACCAATATTGATAGGAGGATGTAAAAACTTCTTTTTTCAGAACATCTTTTTGCGCAAATAGAATTGAAAGTTTTTGATGCACTGATGCAAATAAACAATCAGGCCTATCAGCATAATTTAAAATATATTGTGTATCAAAATTATTCTTCATAAATTTACGTATCTTTTTCATTCGAATTGTAGAAACATAAGATAAAGGAATAATAAAACCTAAAACTCCTTTTTTGTCTAACAGCATAGAAGAATTTTGTAAAACATTAGCAAAAATGTTTCCATACCTTATTTCTGGTTCTGTGCATGATTTTGAATCTTCTACATAAGGAGGATTACCTAGTATAATTTCATATTTATTAAAAGTGTTAATGTTAATATTTATAAAATCTTGGTTACTCATATTTTTATTTAGAATTTTGGCAAAACAACTAAAATAATTGCTTTCACTAGTATACTTAAGCGTTTCAAAAAATAATCTGATTTTAGTTATTTCTATTGAATCAGCATTAATATCATTGCCATGAATTGTTTCTAAAATTTTGCATAGATCTTCTGAAGTTATTGCCCTTTGTAATAATTTTATTTTCTTTTGATATGCGTATAATAAAAATTCACCAGTACCACATGTTGGATCAAAAACATTATCATTAAAAATCAAATCATCAATATCATTGTCACTATCAAGTTGAGAAATAATTTTTGTATCCTCTTTTATTCTTTTGTAATAACAATTATCAACGATAAAGGATACGACATCTATAGGAGTATAGTAAACTCCGTTTTTTTTACGAATTAATTCTTTTTCATTTATTTTAGATAAAAAAGTTTGAAACACTACATCATTTATTTCATCATCTGATATTTTATCAAAAATATGATTATCAAATCTATATTTTTGATAACTCCCATTCAATAAAGAATGTAGTGCTTTTAACAATAAATCAATTTTTTTGTTATCTAATTTTGTTCTTAAAAGATGAGTAATATGTGCTTGTGTAATGTGCTCAATTCTATTTATTAGTGAATTATTATAATATAAGTTTGTTGCAGTTTGCATTCATCCCTTTACTGTACGATAATCTATTTTTCAGATATCATACTGCCTATAAAAATATATAATGCCAAAAAAGAAAGTAACATTTTTGTCATTATATCATAAAAAAATATTACTTTCAATGTACAATCCTTTAATATGTGACACTATTTTATCTCTAGATATTTTCTTTAAGTTGTATATATGCTTTTTCCCATTCTGTAATTCTCGCTTTCTGCTCTCGAAGTTGCATTTGCATTTGCCTTCGTTGATTGTACTCAATATCTTCTAAAGCTCCAACAACGCCTCTGCCAATCGCCCACGCAAATAAATAACCTAACATTTTTCACTCCTTTGTAAGTCGTGCCAGGGACGGCACTTAACTCTACTGATACACGATGTATTGTGCTAATCAGTACTTCATCGGTAGAACAATACTCGATAGCTAAAAACATCACGATGATGTTTTTAGCGTACCACACCTACAGGGT
>CAYJIS010000067.1:0-6618 GCA_964370315.1 uncultured Treponemataceae bacterium | reverse complement strand
TCCATAAATGGCGTTCCATTTCTGCAACAAGTTTAAAGCCTTTTCTGTCTATAGCTTCGTTGAAAGCTTTTTCACCTAACTCTCTATCATTAATATACAGAGAAAGCATTGAAATTATTTGCGATTCTCTATGCTTTACGACATATACATTTTTTAACAATTCAGGTGCAGAATTCACGGTAGAGGAGTATAAAAGAATTTCAAGTTTAGAATAATCACACTTGCTCCTGTAAAAAAATATTATTCGTTCTACTGTAACGGTCATTATTAAAAAATACATTCCCACGAGAATCCAACTGATTATCCCACCTTGATTAATAAAACTAATTATTTGTTGCATAATACTCATACACTTCCCTTTTAGTGGTTTTAAATCTATAAAGTTTGTTAAAACTAACACAAACATATCATTTAAATTCTGTACTGTCAACTCAATGCCATCTTTGTTCATAAAAAAAACAACGGCAAACGAAAATGAAAGAAATCTTGTTTAGAGAGAAATCAAAAGTTTTAATTTTTAATAAGGGAATCCATTCTAATAAATAGATTTTCTGTCTTCAAAGCTGTATATACTAACTACCATTCTGAATCAATTTTTCTAATAAGGATGCATAATAAAAAAGCACTCACCGGTTTCGCCGATGAGTGCTACATTCAAAAATCTATTATTCTTATAATCCAGCTTTTCCCATTGCAGTAGTTAAAGCTTCTTTAAATGCATCACTTGTAACGGTTGCACCTGATACAGTATCTACATCTGCAGATTGTATTTCTAATGCTTGCTCTACTAATGGTGGTAAAGCTACATCACCAATACCTACTGTTTCTTTATGTTCTGCAACTTCTATTGCAGTCATTTTACCATTATCAACAGTAACTTTAAGTAAAATTGCGCCACCAAAACCATTATCGGTTCGGCCAGTATAAACATTATCTGCATCTGCAGTTCTTGTCACCGCTGCAACTGTTCTTTCAGTAGTATCAATCTCTTTTCCAAGACTAGCTAATTCTGCTTGTTTTTGAGAGTGAGTCATTGTTGCTGGAGAAGCACCTCTATAGTCAAAATATGAAATACTATCAGTTTTTGTAAGATCATTAGTTTCTAAACCTGCATATTGTGGATCTAGTTCTAGGCTTGCAGTTGCATACCCTTTGCTGTCTACAGAATGTGCAGCACGACCTGCAATGTAGCCAGAAGTAATAACTCTTCCCAAACCATGAACATGCATACCACCTGCAACTTCACCTGCAGCAAACAAGTTAGGAATTAAGTTTCCGTCTAAGTCAATAACTTGCATGTTACCATCGGTGCGTAACCCAGCTAAAGTATCATGTAAGTTAGGCATCGCCCAAACTGCATAGAAAGGTCCTTCTTCTATTGTGTGCTCTAATGTTGCAGTACGTCCCCATGCTTCATCAACACCAGTATTAACTGCATTATTAAAATCTGCAATTGTTTGTGCTAAAATTGCAGGATCCATTTCAATGTGTTCATAGTATTTATTTATTACTGTTTCTGCCAATTCTTCTATTGTGTCAGCCTTAAAAGCATATCCATATTCATAGTCTACAGAGTTTTCCATATCCCAGTCATTTCTATCAACTGCTGCCTGATCAAAAATACCCCAAAGTGGACCACCGTAACATTCGGCGTTACCATCTCCATCTGCATCAACAAATACACTTGAAAAAGCTGTTTCAAAATATTTATAACTTGCAGGTAGTGCTCGCCCACCTTTTAAGAGGTCTTCGTTACCGGGTCGTTGACCGAGCATGTTAACAACAATTAAACTATTGTAATCAGGTACGATACCTCGACTTCTTGCAAGCGGCCATACTTGACTGTCTTCAAAGAAGCCACTTCCGTATCCATATTGACAACCCATACGAGATGCAGGAGTTACAGCAGCACCCATGTCTACCATGTAACCACCCATTGATCCTAATGCAGCCCCTACTTTCATCGCTGCAATTTCACCTGAAGCATCTTGATCAGAGAAAGGCATTCCTGCTAAACCGTCAAACTCAGGTCCAAGACGAGGGTCAATCATAGTTCTAAAATTTACATTACCAATAGAACCACCAGTTGCGATAATAACAGCCTTTTTAGCTTTTACATTAATTGTTTTTTTTGTTGATTCAATATTTCCCTTTGTCATAAAGGTGCTTACTAAAGGATCCTTTTGTCCTGGAAGAATTGTTGGTGTATAACTGGCTTGAATACCCATTACTTTACCTGACATAGGTTCTTCACGATAGATTACATCCATGTGATAATTCATTAAGAATTGAACACCACTATCTCTAAGTGATTTTTCCAAAGGACGTGTAACTCCAACACCATTATTCTTACCACCGGTAACATCATTGGTATATTGAGTAGCATCAACGTATGTCATACGTGCGATACCATCTGCATCAAAACCACCATCACGGTAAAAAGCTCTAACCATTGGTTCAATATCTTGAACAACAATGCCTTTACCAAGAACATACTCATAAGCTTCAACCATGCTGTTTGCAACAGAACGAGTTACTTCTCTATCATTGAAACGTGAATCTAAAGCTCCCCGAGTGTGATCATAATAGTATAAGTCGGCAGAATCGGTAATATTCCATTCTTGTTGACTTGAAGTATACCCACCTGAGTGAAGCTGCCCTTCAGAGGTAGCAACGTGTCCACCACAATCGTAGTTTGCTTCTACAATAATTACAGAAGATCCTTCTTCCATAGCCTTTAAAGCTGCTGGTAAACCGGCACCACCTGCGCCAATAACTACAACATCAGCTTCATAATCCCAACCGCCATCTACAACGGCAGAATCCCCTGAGCAACCGGCAAAGAAAACCGATGCTATTAATAGGATTAAAATTAATTGTACATTTTTCATACAAAACTCCTTGCTTTTAAGTTAGTTTATTAAAACATTTAAAAATAGTCAATACAATTGATAAAAAAATATCGTTATCATTTAATAAATATGAATCTTATTTGACATATATTGGAAGTTTAGTTATACTATAATAGTTATGCATGACTAACTATTATAAACAAGGATTTACCCAAATGAGTTTAATCACCTTTTTTCAAGAAAATATAAAACCGTTTAAATTGCGCGGAACGGGAATAGTTCACGTTCTAGAAACATCAAAATACGATGAGCATTTGAGCGCCATACGCCAAGATGATGTTAATATGTTTCTATACACAAAAAATGGCACAACAATTGCTATCGATGCAGGCTACAAAAATGATAAAACGCTTTTTACCTCTTTAGAAAAAATCAATATCAAAAATGAAGATGTAAAGGCGGTGTTTATAACCCATGGAGACATTGACCATTTTGGAGGTATTATTTCTAAAGAGCGCTTTGCCCCGAACGCGGCCGTGTACTTACATAGCGATGAAGAAAAAATGATTTTAGGTAGCGAAAAACGATTTAAAGTTGCCTTTTTAAGACTCAAAAATCCTGTTGTATCCAGTGGAGAATACACCCTCCTTAAAGACCGAGAAATTGTAACCATAGGCGATATTACTATTGAATGTTTTCACATTCCCGGGCACACGAAGGGACACAGTGCCTATTTAGTTGATAATAAGTATCTTTTTACTGGCGACAGTATTGCCACAAACGAAAACGGCGGCTACTGCTTTTTTAACTTTTACAACATGGACACTATGCAAAATATTGCATCTTTACAAAAACTAAAAGCATATTTATCAGCACATGATGATATACTAGTTTGCACTTCGCACAATGGTGTACAAAATATTCAAAAGGCCTTTTTACATATTACAGAAGTTGCAAGCGGCACAAAAAGAAAACCTTTTGACCACTCTGCCCCGCACGATCCATTTGCAAAAATTTTGTAATATTTTTTCGATTATTTATGGTATACTAATACCATATTCAACAATTATGAGGACAGCATGATAATAAACATTGGTAGCAGAGTAATGAATACTTTTCTTTACCCAATAGAAGATGGCTATGTTATGATTGATACAGGGTATCATAAGAGTTTTAGAAGTTGCCTAAGAAAAATGCAAAGCAAAAATATTTCAATATCAAAAATAAAATACATTTTTCTCACACACGCCCATGATGATCACGCAGGTTTTATAAATGAAATGATTACTGAGAATAACGACATCAAAGTTATTATGAGCCCTAAGGGAATTGATGTATTACGAAAAGGACAAAACTCTTTTGATGGCAATTGTAGCGGAAACTTAAGCTATATGTTTTGTTTACTCTTGAAGTTTTTAGGAAAAGGACAACATACCTTTCCTGCTATAAAAAAAGACTATGAAAAGAACCTCTTATTTATTACCAATGAAAACAAAAATGAAATTGAGCATATTCTAAAAGGCACAGTACTTGAAACAGAAGGTCACACAAACGATTCCATTTCACTTTTAACTAACGACGGAGACTTATTTTGTGGGGATGCCGCAATGAATGGGTTTCCGAGCAAAAACAATATTACTATTTGGATTGAAAACAAAGCCGAATACAAAAAGTCTTGGCAAAAATTTATTGATTTAAAACCCAAAGTAATATATCCGGCACATGGCAAGGCTTTTAAGAGTGAAGTTTTAGAAAAAAATATCAAAAAAATTGATGGGGTAAAATTATACCCCTTAGCACCGTAAGAAAAGTCACTCTTGGAGACAAAGAAACAATTAGTTCCTCTTCCCTACAACTTTACATGAAGCAATAACACCCTCTTTTTATCTTCTACCACTTTCATGGCAATTTTTGTATAGAGTTTTAACCCTTTTAACTGCATCTGAGCTTCGGCAAAAAAGCCTCTTTCGGCAATTAATACAATATGTTCTTTTTGACAAAAAGCTTTTGCATCGTTTATAAAGAAATACATCATAGCACTTTGGTTGCCGGTTTTTTTAACATATTTTTGAGCGTATTTAATACCAGTTTTATCTGAGGCATCGAAAATCAATTCTGCATTTGTAAAACTCTTTTTCATGCTGCCTAGAAAAGCACTCACTTCTTCACTTTTAAAATACTGAAACACTCCAGAGGCTACCAATAGGATGGGCTTGTTTTTATCAATATGCTTTGTCCAATCCAAATCGGTAATGTCGCATTCTATTAACGTTTCATTTTTAGCTTCGCCAAGTAATTTTTTTCGACTTTGAATAACTTGAGGAAAATCTATTTGATAAAAATGGGCACTTGTATCGGTTAAGCGGTAGCTCATTGTTTCAAGCCCTACTCCAAGGCTCACAATGCTTGCACCTGGATTTTTTTCTATAAAAGCTTTAACCATGTTATCCACACAATAGTAGCGCGACACAGAGGCAAGCATCGTGTATTCAGAACTCTTTTCGTTAACGGCTAACACTTGAGGAAGGCTTTTAAACTCCAATGATTTTTCATCATAGAAAAAATTTGGAAAACGATTTGATGCTAACACCCTTGCAGCCAAGGGTATAAAAAGTGTGTCTTCCACGCCTTTAAAATCTACTGTACTCATGTTATCTCTCTTTTCCTACTTTAACGGGTCATTATCATCTAAAATATGACATGGCCATGATGGTGTAATAGGTTTTGTTTTGCTAAATTTAAAATCGCAACAATCATCACCTGCAGCACAGGTTTTTTCTCGATAAAAAGGAATTTCAAATACCTCAAACATTACATAATCAAGATTGCAAAGGTAGGGCATGTATTCCATATAACCGTTTTTATCTGCAAATACGTGCAAGGGACATTTTTTTGTATGGTAGATTATTGGAAACTCAAGTGTTGGCTCTTGTGTTTCTGTTTCAAAACTATCGGGATTCACAAGCACATTTGCTTTGTTCTTCGCATCTTTTTTATGTAAAAACTTGTTCATTAGCTTGTCATTTAACATAACTTTTTTTGCAATTTTTCTCACTAGCAAAGGCATGTTAGAAAAATAGCGTTTGTAACACTCAGTAACAAGGTACCCCCATCTATCCAAAGATATGTCATAGTTTTTTACCACTTCGCCAAGGGCCACAAAATAAAATGCTCCTGTTAAGTTTTTGGTACCACTCATCTTTTTCCCTCCAACATAGGGAAACTTACTCATATGCGAATCATAATAGTACTGCCACGTTTCTTCCAAAAGTTCGTTATAAGACCTTTTACATTCTTCTTCAAGTTCTTTATAAATAGGCTTAATGAGCGTATTCATACCTTTTTTTAATTGTTTTGCATTTTTCTCATAATACGGATGAATGATGTTCTCCTTTGATATATATTTTTTGTCTTTTTTTGTTTTTCTAAATCTTTGAAACTAAGTGAATTATCCCTGCTGCCAATACAGACACAACGGCACCAATTACAATTCCTTTCACTCCACCAATAACATGATGCCAAGGGCTTTTATATTCTTTTACCATGTCTTCTGTCCCGGGGATTCTTACCTTTTTACTGTTGCAAAAAATAAGTATATCGAGGATAATTACATCGTACACATTTACCACAAAGAATAAAATAAAACAATGCACAAAAGCAGAGGCGAAAGTTTTTGCCCCAGAAAACCAAGCAATGAGCGCTAAAATACCGGCAAAAAGAAAAACACCTGCAATTTTTTTTGCAATATGCTTTCGCTCTGTAGCCA
>CAYJIS010000066.1:0-6627 GCA_964370315.1 uncultured Treponemataceae bacterium | reverse complement strand
AACGCGGAGTTTTAGGAGGTAATACAATGTTAAACGTAGATACAATAAAAGATGGATTGGTAATTGACCATATTAGAGCTGGAACAGGTCACAAGATTTTCTCTTGGCTGGGCTTGGATAAGGCTTCATATTCTGTTGCCCTTATTTTGAATGTAAGTTCAAAAACTCATGGAAAAAAAGATATAATAAAAATTGATAATATTATTAATATTGACTATTCTGTTTTAGGCTATATTGATCCTGACATCACGGTAAATGTTATTGAAAATGAAAAAATTACACGTAAAATAACTCTTACTTTACCACATAGGGTTGAAAATGTTATTAAGTGTAAAAATCCACGATGTATCACAAGTACTGAAAGTTATGTTCCACAAATTTTTAAGCTTGTTGATAAAGATAAAAAAAAGTATGCTTGTGAATACTGTGATGAACAGTATTCTACTGGTAGCGGGGATGCTCTTTAATGAAGACTTTGTTTTATAATGCACGCTTAGTTGATGCCAATACCGATTCTATGGGAGGGCTTTTTGTAGAAGATGGAAGAATACAAAAAGTTCTTTTAGGTGACTGCACAGATATTTTAAATGATTCTTCTGTTGAAAAAGTTGATGTACAAGGTAAGGTATTGATGCCTTCTTTTATTGATATGCACGTGCATTTACGAAACCCTGGGCAAGAGGAAAAAGAAACAATTGAAAGTTTTTTAAATGCAGCCGTAGCTGGTGGGTTTGGGCTTCTTGTTGCAATGCCAAATACGAACCCAGTTATTTCTGACGTTGCACTTGCACATTCTATTCAAGATTCAGTTGCTCATTATGAAATGGCGGAGCTTATTCAAAGTATAACACTTACAAGAGATTTTAATGGGGTGGATACAAGTCATATAGATAATGCAACAGGAATACTTCTTATTACAGAAGACGGGAAGGATGTCGCATCGAGTGCTGTTATGCTTGAGGCTATGTTAAAGGCCTCAAAATATAACATGGTAGTAACGTGTCATAGTGAAGACGCCTCTTTTACTGATTTAGCTAAGAATTTAAGAGCAGAAGCAATTGGGTTATTAAAAGGGCTTCCTGCAAATCAATGGGCAAGTGTAAAAAATGCCGACAGAAGAATTGATGAATGTTTAAGAAAGGCACATGATTATCTTGCTTTAGCAGAAGACTTGGCAACTGAAAGGAATATTTTTATTGCACAAAAGGCAATGTGCAAAGTGCATATTGCTCATGCAAGCACAAAAAAAACTATAGAAATTATACGAAGGTGGAAAAAGGAAGGCAATGTAAATGTCACCTGTGAAATTACACCACACCATTTTTCACTTTCTAGTGATGAAGAAGGTTTTTTGCGGTATTTAGTTAATCCTCCTATTAGAAACACAATAGATAGGGATTCTTTGGTTGAAGCAATTATAGATGGCACTTGTGATGTAATTGCAACAGATCACGCTCCACATACAATGGCTGATAAAGATACTGGTGCTCCTGGATTTTCTGGTCTTGAAACATCTTTTGCCGTGTCAAACACAGAGCTTGTTGTAAAAAACAATATTTCAATTTCAAAGCTTTCTTCCCTTATGTCTGCTAACGCAGCTAAAATTCTAGGTTACGATGATCGTGGGTTGTTGCAAAAAGGAATGCAAGCAGACCTTGTTATTGTAGATACTGATTTTTCTTGGATAGTAGATTCTTCTCAGTTTAAGACACAAGGGAAAGTATGCCCTTTTGAAGGTAAAACTGTAAAGGGTAAAGTTTTGCAAACATGGTATAAGGGCAAAAAGGTTTTTGAAGCATAAGGCTTTAAAATAAAAACAACCCTTCTAAAGAGCCTAGGTACACTACGGCACAAAACCCATCCGCTTGCCGTTGCTTTCTTCCGAATCTGGCGGAGTCCAGCGGCGAGTTCTTGCATAGGACCTAGACTCATTACAAGAGTCGTTTCCTCAAACAGTAAGAAGATAATACCAAAAATTACACCTTTAGGCAAGCACTTATCTTAATTTTTCATTTTTTGATATGTAATCATATACATACTGGTTGTATATGTGATAGTATTTAAGTAGAGAGGTGCTTATGAAACGGTTGTTTTTTGTTGTTGTATTATTTTTTTTACAACTAGCTATTTTTTCACAGGAAAATGTAGTTGTACCAGATTATGTTTTATCTTCTCTTAAAAAATATGAAAAAGATGATTCAATTTATAATGGAAAAAGGTCTATAGTTTTTTTCCAAGAAGTCTTAAATAGCGGGATTAATACTCAAAATGTGGATGACTTACATAGAACACCAATTATTTATGCTTCTGTTTTTGGGTATAGTGATGTTGTAAAAAGCCTTATTCAAGCTGGAGCAGAGATTGATGCACAAGACGACTATAGGGCGAGTGCCCTTACCTACGCTGCAGCTTATACGAATCTTGAAGTGCTTGAGTATCTAATAGATGCAGGGGCAGAGGTTAATACTTCAATTTTAGACGGGTCAACGCCATTATTATTTGCAGCTCAAGAGGGAGAAGAAAAAGTTGTTAAGCTTCTTTTGGATGCAGGGGCCGATGTTTCACATGCCTCTGATTTTGGGTGGACGGCCCTTATTCTTGCTTCGCAAAATGGACATCTCAAAATAGTTACAATGCTAGTGGATGCAGGAGCTCGTATTAATGTTCAAAATGAAGAAGGAGCAAGCGCCTTATTCCAGGCAACACAAAATTCCCATGTAAAAGTCGTTCAGTATTTAATTAAATCTGGAGCCGATGTAAATGTAGCTAATAATGAAAATATAACTCCACTAATGAATGCAGCCTATTTTGGTGATGTTGATGTGGCGAATTTGCTTGTTAAATCAGGTGCAAACATTAATGCAAAAACAAGTGATGGTTGGACAGCATTGCTCTGGGCCTCATCTGAGGGTTATGAAAATGTAGTAAAAATGTTATTAGAAAATAACGCAGAGGTCAATGTTAAAACTAATCGTAGTGCAACCCCTTTGCTCCTCGCAGCTCAAAATGGACACACTAAAATTCTTATTCTCCTTATAAATGCTGGTGCAAATTTAGATACTATTGATGATCAAGGTGGTACGGCTCTTGTTGTTGCAAGTCTTATGGGGAATATAGAAGGTGTAAAAGCTTTGATAAATGCCGGTGCGGATGTATCAGTTGTAACTTCGTATGGTAAAACAGCCCTAGATTTCGCAATTGAATATGGATATAAGGATATTGTTCTTTTGCTAATTGAAGCTGGCGCTACGGCTGAATATAATAAAATTGACATATAATTTGTAATAGTTCTAAGATAGGGTAGTGTGCATGAAAAAAGATTTGGTATTTATTTTTTTGATTTTTATGAGTATTTCGTGTTTTTCTCAAAATTTAAAAAGCACTCCCACGTATGTGTTTATTGCACTTGATCAGTATGAAGAAAGCTCTGTTCCATATACACTTGCATCTGGAAGTACTCAAATGAGTGTAGAAGTGATTCGCAGTGCTCTTAAAAAAGGTTTGGATAGCCCCAATGTGTTTGACAAAGGAACAACCCCTCTAATGTATGCTAGTTTGTTTGGGTACACTATATTAGTTGAGGCTCTTATTGTAGCAGGTGCAGACGTCAACGCGAAAAATGAAGAAAATGTAACACCATTGATGCATGCTGTCGTCTACAATAGTGCTGACAGTGTAGAGCTCTTGCTTAATGCTGGTGCTAATATTAACAGTGAAGATGCATCTGGAACGACTTCTATTGTGTATGCTGCGCAGTTTGGATATGAGAAGATAGTCGAGAATTTGTTGGATAAGGGAGCAAATGTAGCACAAAAGACAGAAAATGGTTGGACGGCACTTATATTGGCGGCGCAAAATGGGTATTTTGAGATAGTTAGTCTTTTGGTTTCTTCAGGTGCAGATGTTAATGATAAAACCCACGATGGAAAAACAGCTTTAATACAAGCAAGTAGTGGTGGGTATAATACAATTGTGCAATATCTCATTGATAATGAAGCACATGTTGACGCCACTCTTGTAACTGGGGAGACAGCCCTAGCAATTAGCTCTTATTATGGATACGAAAAAATTGTAGTAATGCTGTTAGAAAACAATGCTGATGTAAATTCGCAAGCTGAAAACTTGTGGACTCCCTTGTTAAATGCTGCTGATATGGGACATTTAAAAATTGTTACTATTTTAATAGAGGCTGGTGCTACTTTGAATGTCAAAACTAGTGTTGGTGGTACTCCTTTAATTCATGCTAGTCAAAATGGTCATGTCGAGGTGGTGCAAGCATTAATTGAAGCAGGAGCTCCTCTTAATGAATTGGATGGTCAAGGGGCAAGCGCATTAATTATGGCAAGTGTTGCAGGTGAAACTGAAGTTGTAAAAGTTTTGCTTAACGCAGGAGCAGATAAAAGTATTGTTTCAATGTACGGGGCAACAGCTTTGATGTATGCTGAGCAAAGGGGTTTTGAGGATATTGTTCGTTTGCTTCAATAGCAAAACTTAAAAAATAGAAAAAAAGATATGTATGGTAACATACAAAAAGGGCATTTGCCGTTAACACCGCTGTATAAATATCCACTTTTCTTGCATAAATACTTAAAAAATCGAGTATTTTTAATGTTTGTGTATAGCATAAAAGAAAAAATGAGTGTATACTTAAAGGACAAATACATATCATATCTCAATGGGGAGACTATAAAAATGGTGTTAAAAAATAATTATTTGAAAGGAATATTTGAGACAACGAAGTCAAAATATTCACACGAGCCTGAATTTTTACAGGCTGTTGAAGAGGTTCTGCAATCATTTGAACCTGTATTTGCAAAGAAACCTGAACTTGAAAAGTACGGAATCGTAGAAAGGATGGTAGAACCTGAAAGAATTATTTCTTTTAGAGTTTCGTGGACAGATGATTCTGGTAAAGTGCAAGTAAACCGAGGTTTTAGAGTTCAATTCAATTCTGCAATTGGGCCGTATAAAGGTGGGCTTCGCTTCCATCCTTCTGTAAATCAATCAATTATTAAATTCTTAGGTTTTGAACAGTGTTTCAAAAATTCACTTACTGGTCTTCCTATGGGTGGCGGTAAAGGTGGGTCAGACTTTGATCCTAAAGGAAAATCTGATGGCGAAGTTATGCGCTTTTGCCAAAGTTTTATGACTGAACTTTCAAAACATATTGGTCAATTTACGGACGTTCCAGCTGGTGACATTGGTGTTGGCGGACGCGAAATTGGTTTTATGTATGGACAGTACAAAAGACTCCAAAACGAGTTTACCGGGGTGTTAACTGGTAAAGGTATTTCTTACGGTGGATCTCTTGCTCGACCTGAAGCTACTGGATATGGGCTTTGCTACTTTACAGAAAAAATGCTACAAAACAAAGGCAATTCTTTTAAGGGTAAAACAGTATCAATTTCAGGCTCAGGAAATGTTGCAATTTATGCAACAGAAAAAGCAACTCAGCTAGGTGCAAAAGTTATCACTGTTTCTGATTCAGGTGGATACATTGTTGATGAAAATGGAATTAACCTTGAAATATTAAAAGACATTAAAGAAGTTAAGCGTCAGCGTTTAACTGAATATGTTAAGGCTGTACCTAGTGCGAAATACTTTGAGGGTAAGGGTGTTTGGACAGTAAAAGCAGATGTTGCGCTCCCTTGTGCAACTCAAAACGAACTTGACTTGGAAGATGCAAAAGCCCTTGTAGCAAATGGTGTAATTGCTGTTGCAGAAGGTGCTAACATGCCTTCTACACCAGATGCAGTAAACTATTTCTTAGAAAAAGGTGTTCTGTTTGGCCCTGCAAAGGCTGCTAATGCTGGCGGGGTTGCAACTTCTGGTTTAGAAATGACTCAAAACTCTATGAGAATTTCTTGGCCATTTGAAGAAGTAGACGCAAAGCTTCATGAAATTATGGTAAACATTTTTAATAGTTGTGCAAATGCTGCAAAAGAATATAACCTTGGCGATAACTACGTAGCAGGGGCTAACATTGCTGGGTTTGAAAAAATCGCGGCCGCAATGCAGGCGCATGGAGTTGCATATTAATTACATAAAAGTTGACATCCCTGTCAACTTTTACTCATGACTTTTACAGTGCAGAAGTCACGAGGGTAGCTTTAAAGGCATATATGCTTTAGTCTAGCGACATCAATGTTGCTAATAATGAGGAGGCTGTTGTTTAGCAACAGCCTTTTTTATTTTCTCTGAGTTTAAATACTTGACAAAGAAGGTTAAAATAGTATAAAATAGGTTACTATCAAATTGGAGCGGTGTCCGAGCGGTTTAAGGAGGCGGTCTTGAAAACCGTTGTGCTGAAAGGTACCGGGGGTTCGAATCCCCCCTGCTCCGCAATTCTAGAAATGCAATCAGTGTTAATATATTGATTGTTTCTTTAGAGAGGAATAGGTAGGGATTTGAAACGTAAGTTGCGCCGAGCGAATGCGAGGAATAGGCAACACGACGTTGCCGTCAGCAACTGAAGGCGGGCTGGAGCGAGAAAACACGATGTTTTCGAGAGTAAGCCGAATCCCCCCTGCTCCGTAAGAAAGGGCTGATGTAAATCAGCCCTTCTTTAAAAATAGATAGTGATGGATCGGTGACCGAGAGGCCGAAGGTGGCTCCCTGCTAAGGAGT
>CAYJIS010000065.1:0-6765 GCA_964370315.1 uncultured Treponemataceae bacterium | reverse complement strand
GCCATTTTCTCTATCTGGTAATACATGATAACCATAGTCAGTTTTTTCTGTTTTTGGTAAATGATAACTGCATTCAGACTCAATTTGTTTAAAATCAATATCAAGTACTGATGCATTACTAAACTTTTTTAGTAGTTTTTTTATTACAAAATCATTTTCTACATTTGACAAAGCACAAGTAGAATATATAATATGGCCTTCAGTTTTAAGCACTCTAAAAGCTGATGATAATAAGGCCCATTGTGTAAAACTTAAATTTTTAATTCTTGCTTGGGTCCATGCATCAAGATATTTTTTATCTTGAATAACATGACGCTCTGATGAGCATGGTGCATCGAGTAAAATCGCATCAAATGAGTTTAATTCTCTTTTACACATTAGTGCTCCATCATTTGAAGAAATGTTTACCCTACTTCTAACTTCCGCACTCAAGTGTTCATCCAATACTTGATTCAATCTATTTCTACGAGAGGCTGATCGCTCATTACACAATAAAAATGCATCACTGTCCATTCTATATGCTAAAACTAAACTTTTACCTCCGGGAGCGGCACACATATCTAAAACATTTTTTGCTCCGATCAAAGGCAAGGAATAAGCAGCTAATACACTTGCACTGTCTAAAAAATATGACTTAGTGTTTTCTGGATTCCACTCAATATAATTAGGCTCATTTAAAAATGATTCTTTAAGCTTACCCCAACGATCTAAAAAGATATTCTTATAATATTCTTCGAATCCAGCACTTCCTTTGTAAGAAATCATGTTATGCACGCCTCAAAAGCTTTCCAAAGAGGGTCTTTTACTGGTAAGTTAGCGTTCACAGAAACTATATTTTTCGTTATAGGATGTAAAAACTCCAGTGTTCGAGCATGTAGCCTAATTCCACTAAGTGTATCTTGTCTTTTTGCACCGTATTTTACATCACCCTTTATATGCATTCCAGCAGCTGATAATTGCGCACGAATTTGATGTGTTCGACCTGTATAAAGTTCTATTTCAATAAATGAATAGTTGTCACCATGTCCTATTGAACGCCAGGCCATACGAGCAAGCTTTGTTTTTCTTTCGTTTGTTTTGTACACAAATGATTTTTGTTTTGAAGCATCAAATCGGATGTAGTGTTCCAATACTTCAAATGAATCCATTTTTTCTACTATTCCTTCAACAATTGCCCAATAAGATTTTTTTACAGAGGAAGTACCCTTATGGTTATTTGTAAACTGATTTTGTAATAGAGGAGATACATTTTTTTCTAAGACTAATAAATTAGCACCGCTTACTGGACGATCCAAGCGATTAAAACACTGGCAAAATGATACTTTAGTATCTAAAGTGTTTGCCACTTTCAAAAAAACAAACGGAACATAGTTTTCTTTATTTTCTTTACATAAAGGAGTCCATGATTCACATATTTCTCCTGAATGCTTATTAAAAACCGCAAGATGATTGTCGATATAAAGAACTCTATTTTCTGTATCTTTTTCTAATTCAATTATTTTCATTTTTACCTACCAAAACTCATTGTACAAAGCAATACCCAAATCACGTGCAGAATAAAAATCAATTAATTGGCGCTCTACATTATATATAGTACTAAGTTGTACAGCTTGAAAACTGTAAATAGTATCACTTTCATCAATTATGTTTTCACTTACTTCATATAAGTCCATAGATAATTTAGCTTCTAAAATTTTTTGAACAGAGATATCTATATATTGTTCTAAACTACTATCTGATTGCACTAAATCTACAACAATAGGTATTATATTCCAATATGCAGGGTGAGAAATCATAAGAACATTTACACCTGCTTTAAGTGCCATTGATATTGCAATTTCTGGGGGATACCCATTCTCCAGTAATGCACTCATTAGAATATCATCAGAAAAAAGTAATCCATCAAAACCCAATGTTCCATTTACTAACTCATTAACAATAAGTGGAGAAAGACATGCTGGGATATCGTCAAACGAAGGTACAATTGCATGACTCATCAATAATCCATCATCTCCTACGAGTGAAGAAAAAGGCTTTACATAAAAATTAAGTATACTTTGTTTATCACCTGTTATTGTTGGTAAAAAATAATGTGGGTCGTCATTTGAGTTTCCTGGAAAATGCTTTACCACACAATATATATCCTCATTTCTAAATCCTGATAAAAAAGCGTTTGAGTATGCAATTGTTGAAGAAATATCACCAAAACTACGTGTTCCCATAAAATCAGCATTAGACTCAAAAGTTGCCTCTGCCATAGGACCAATGTTGATATGAATTCCTAATGCCTTTAGCTGTTTAGCAGATAAACTGTATAGCTCCTGAGCTTTTTGAACAGTAAGAGTTTGTGCAACAGATTGTGCTGAAGGCAAAGGACTTGCTACATCACGAAGTCTATTTACTATACCACCTTCATGGTCAATCGAAAAGTATGGTAAAATTTCACCTTGCTTATTATAATGAGTAATTGTATCCCCGATAAGTGTAATTATATTTTTTTCACCATCTGCAGTATTTCTAGAAAACAAAATATAACCACCAGGCGGTACATGATAGCTTGTTGCAGACAAAGATGCCTTTGTTCCATCTACAGAAACTAAAAATAATTGTGCAATTTTTTGTTCGAGTGTTAAAGTTTTAACATATTCGCTTATAACATCATTTTGAATTTTTTCAATTGTCAACACTGGTTCTTGTTCTACTGATTCTACTGCGGGAACTTCTCCTTTTTCATTTGTACATGAAAAAAAGAAAAAAACAAAAAACAATACCAATACACATTTTTTATAATTTTTTTTCATAATAAAGTACATAATAAAAAATAAGTTTATAGCAATACGGTTGTAAACCATGGAATATACGTTACCAAAAGAACTACAATAAACTGAATCAATAAAAATGGAAGAATTCCTTTTACAACTTTTATTACTGGTTTATCAAAAGCATATGAAGAAATAAACAAATCCATACCAACAGGTGGGGTTAAAAAACCTAGTTGCATATTCATCAAAAATATTACACCCATATGTACTGGATTAATGCCAAATGAGTCTGCAATAGGAATTAATAAAGGAGATACAATGAGTATTGCTGAATATATATCCATGAGACAGCCAACAACCAATAGCACTAGATTAACTAACAGTAAAAAAACAATCTTTGAATCAATATACGTTAACACGAAATCAGATAAGATAAATGGAATATCTGAAAACAATATATAATCTGAAAGCCCTCGTGCTGCTCCAAAAATAGCTAAAACGCCGCCTGTTGTTGGTAGTGATTCAATTATTATTGATACAGCTTTTTTTAATGTAAAATCTCTTCTAACCCAAACACTTACTACAAATGTATATAAAACTGCAAAAGCTGCAGTTTGAAAAAGGCTAAATAAACCTCCAAAGTATCCGCCTATAATACAAACAGGTAGCAAAATTTCAAAAAATCCATTTTTAAGTGATGATAACAGTTTTTCAGTAGAAAAAGAAACCTTTTTTGCTCCCTTACTGTAATAAATACCTACACACACCATAGAGACAGAAAGAACTATTCCTGGCACTATTGCACCTTTAAAAAGTTGAAACACATCAACAGAAAAATAATTTGTGGTTCCATACATTATTATTGCTAAGCTAGGAGGAAATAATAAACCGAGTGCACCTGAAGAGCTGACGAGAGATTCTCCCCTGTCTTTTGAATACCCAACACCAGTTAAAACTGATGTAAGCAGAGCCCCAAGTGCCAAAATTGTTGCTCCTGAAATACCGGTCATTGTAGTGAAAAAAGCTGCAACTAAAACAGTCGCTACAATAGTGCCACCTTTAAACCATCCAAAAAAAGCACTAAAAATATCTACAAGTCTTTTTCCTGCACTACCTTTTGATAAAATATATCCAGCGATTGTAAAGAGTGGAATTGCAGCAATGCTTTTATCAGTAAGAATTGAATATGTTCCTACTGGAATCAAACGAACTTCAAAACCTCCACTACTTGCAGAAAACGCAACATACGCTAATGCAGCAAGAACTAAAAAGAGAGGCACACCTAAAAATGCACACACTATTAAAAATAATACTAGTGGCACAAGCGCAATTTCAGAAAAAGCAATCCATAAGCTCCACATCGCATCGTATAACGAAAGATTATCTGGTTGAAATAATGCATATACTATATTTGCAATTTGTCCTGACGAAATAAAAAAACCTAAGGCTAAACCTAAAAATGAAAAAAACCTATATTCTTTTTTTAATAGTATCATAATTACCATAGCTAAATACGATAATGGTAAAAATGCAAATAATAATCGTAACTGTATACCCCAAACTTTGTCTTCTGGATAATACAAAATAAAAAACTCGGAAAAAGCTGCAAAAAATAATGCAATCAAAATAGCAGGAATTATTATAGCTTTTATAATTGCAATACTATTTTTTAAAGGGCCATCTTTCATTTGATCGACTGTAGCAATACAAATATGTTTATTGTTTCTCCAAGTTATTGCAGTAGCAAAACAAGAGAATAAAAACACTAAGTTTACCATCATTATGTCTATATCATTTATAACTACACCTAGCAATTTTTCACTAAATAATTGTACAAAAGGTAAGGCACACAATAATATTACAACACTAACGACTACAATCTTTTCAAGACGAAAAAAGTTTTTTTTAATATTAATCATTCTATTGCCTATAATCTTCAAGTAACCGAACTATCTTGTTATAAAATTCTTTATTTATCACGGAACCAGGAACATTCGACATTTTTTCTGCATCACCTTGAAGTGTTTTTTCCCATAAACTAATTTCACTTGGAGTTAATTTGATAAGTGTATTACCTTCACTTTCCATCTTATCTAAATATTCACGGTCCGTTTCTTGTTGAACTCTAACAAATTTTTCTTCTGTTCTCTTTATAGATTCTAAAAGCGCAGGCTTATATTGTTCAGGGATAGATGCCCAGGCTTCTTTAGAAATAACAAATCCGGACATAATTGGATTTAAAGGTACATCAACAACATAAGGAAGCTCAGTATAATACTGTGCCGCATACGCAAACATTGGAATTGAATATACAACCTTTACACCATTCCCACTTCTAACACTCTGCATCATTTTTTCAGGTACAATATCAACCATGTTAAAACCGGCTGTCCTGAATGCATTCATCATCCCAGGTGAATTTATTCCTGAAAATCCCATTTTCAATGACTTTAAATCATTTGGTGTACGTACGGCTTCTTTTGTATAGAAATTGGCCCATCCAACATTAAACCAGCCTAATAAATGATATCCAGCGTCTTCAACGGCAGATTCTATTTCAGGATTAACGTTATCTAAGACATATGCCAATTCATCTTGGTCTCTAAATAAAAATGGAACGCAGAGTGTGAGTGCGTGAGACTCTGAGGTTAACTCATATAAACCAATGTTTGTAAAAATCGCCCCATCTATTGGACTCTTTTGTCCTGGCCTTAGGGATTTCATACGTTTAATAACACCAGACTCTCCACCTAGTGATGTAGAGTTATAAAATTTTAATTCAACCTGTCCATTAGTTATCTTTAACCATTCTGCTGCCATAGCTTTTTGCTCAACATCCCAAGGGGAGCGAGCTGGTGCTACAGTGGCAATTTTTATGGTAATTTTTTGTGCCCATAAGAAAGATGTAAGTGCTAAAAGCACACATGTTATAATAAACTTCCGATTTTTCATATTACCCCCAAAAATAAGCATACACTTAATCAGATACATTGTAGAAAAGAAACTATCTCTACATTATAGTAAAACAGTCTATAAAAAGCAATAAGAAATATATTTTTTTTAAAATTATAGTTAAAAGTAAAATATATGTAATCTAGTCCCAAATTAAAAAATAATTTTCAGTATTCTCTAAAAGCCAAGTTGCCTTTCGCTGTGAAATAATAGTAGCAAGCCTTGTTGAAGGATTATCATTTGGATTTATTTCTAGCGCTTTATGTAAGTATTCGGTAAAACCTTCTACATCCTGTTGTGGAATACAAAAAGATGTAGCATACGTAATATAGGGTCCTACTGTTTTACCCTGAGAAACCATAAAAGCTTTTTCACTTGTTTCGTAAGCCCTATCAATACTTCCACCAAATTCAACTGGAGCTGATGCATAAAAGGCAGTTAAAATATCCCAAATTGCACCATCAGAATAATTAGGATCAAGTTCTGCAGCTTTTTCTAATAATGCAACTGCACCAGATAGGGTTCTCAAAAGAGATGTATCTAATGGATCAACTGAAAAAGCACCCAGCCATCCAGCACCTAACCAATAGGCTGCATTTACATCTGTTGTTGTAAGTTGAGCAAGTGCTCGCTCTATTCTTTTAGAATCATTACTTAGTAAGTCTTGAGAAAAGCCATCATATCTTCCATCAAAAGCCTGGAATACATAGTCCCTTCCTCGTAAATAGTGCAATTTTGCCCTTTGCAATTCAGATGTTTGTAGTACATAATCCTCTACACCGAGCATATCGGCATCTGCTTGCACAAATACATTTGCATACATAACGTATAAAGAGCCCGTCATTGTAGCTAAACCTTGATGTTCTGGATTTTGTGCAAGCATTACTTCGTAAAGTTTAAGTGCTGTAGGAAAAAAGTCTCCCATTAAAATGGGGTCTTCTTCACCGGTTAGAACCGACATCATATCGTTATCGGATGTTGTTTTTGGCGCAATACCGTTTTTATCTGCTCCAGAAAGAGAGTCACCAACGGCATTTAAAATCATGGTTTG
>CAYJIS010000064.1:0-7569 GCA_964370315.1 uncultured Treponemataceae bacterium | reverse complement strand
CCCTCATTCTTCCATATGTTTATACTACCTTTATTTATGCATACAGGTATTTAAAGCAAATTGCAATTGATAAAAAAGTAGTAAGCCATGAAGACTTTGGTGAAGAAAAAAACATCCCAGAAACTGAACAAATTGAACAATAAGGAAAACACATGCAAGACTACGATAAAATAATTGCAAATAAAAATGAGAAGCTTTCCAAAGGAGCAAAAAAAGGATTAACCTTTTTTCTCATTTTGCTTAGTATTGCTATACTATTAGTAATTGTAAACATCTTTTTTGGAAATAGTGTTATAGAAACACGAACAAAAAATACAGATACTTCAAACACAATACTGCAACGAATTGAAGAAGGCACCTCAATAAATATTTCTCGGGGAAATTCAATTGCAGTGGTATATATTGAAGGTACTATACAGTCAGAAGGTGAAACATATAACCAAGAATGGCTCATAAATCTAATTGATGATTTAATGTATGACTCGGCTAATAGTGGCATTATGTTATTCATTAATTCTCCAGGCGGAGGAGTTTACCAATCTGATGATGTATATCTCGCCCTTGAAAAGTATAAAGAGATTAGTGGTAATACTATCTGGGCATATTTCGGCCCTCTTGCAGCATCTGGTGGTTACTACATCGGCTGCGCTGCCGACACAATTTATGCAAACAGAAACACCCTAACAGGATCAATAGGTGTTATTTCAAGCCAATCACTTGACTTAACAGAACTTATGGATAATTATGGAATTAAAATGACCACAATAACTGCTGGTGATAATAAAAACATGATGAATGTTAATAGCCCTCTTACTGAAGAACAAGTCGCCATAATGCAGTCTATAGCTGACGAAGCATATGACCAATTTACTACTATAGTTTCAAACAGCCGAGAAATGGACATAGAAAAAGTACGAGAACTTGCAGATGGCCGTATTTATACCGCTTACCAAGCTAAAGAAAACGGGCTCATAGATGAAGTTGCAAGTTTCGAAGATACCATAAGTGATATGGAAGATTTAGTATTTGAAGGTGAAAACATGAATGTACTTCATTATTATTATGAACAAGAAGAAGCAAGTCTTTTTGATCTCTTGTTAGACCTTTCAGCTTCTTCACGGTTTTCTCAACTTACAAAAGAGACTCTTGATATACAAGAGATAAGTGAAAGATTGGGATTACCAAAAGGCATGGAATATCCTGCCTATTATTATCATAAATAATTATTAACTTATATAAAGGACAGAAACATGCACTTTTCTAGACAACTTTTTTCAGAACTTTACGGAAATGATGAGGCAGTAATTGAATCACAAATGAAACGATACTCTACGCTTTCACAAGAGTGGACTGCCTACTTTAAAAAAGATGCCAAAGCTGAAGGCGTACGTTACTTTACAAGCGCAGGAAGAAGTGAAATTGGTGGAAATCACACTGACCACAATTTGGGCAAAGTACTAGCTGCAAGTATTCAACTGGATTGTATTGGTGCTGCTAAAGCGTCGGATAATAACATTATCACCATTCATGATATCACGTATAACAAAGATATTATAATTGATATAACAAATTCTGAGCGAATTATGGACGAAAAAGGTTCCCCTGCTCTACTACGTGGAATCGTACAAGGATTCAAAGACAGAGGGTATAAAGTTGGTGGATTTAATGCGTGTTTAACGAGTAATGTTATTCCTGCAGCAGGAGTTAGCTCATCGGCTTCTTTTGAAATGATGCTATGTCTTATCCTTGATAAACTTTTTAATGATGGTACTATTCCTGTGAGTAAATATGCTACAATCGGACAATTTGCAGAAAACAAATACTGGGATAAAGCATCAGGTCTTTTAGACCAAATGGCATGCGCTGTTGGTGGACTCGTTGCAATGGACTTTCAAAATCCTTCTGAGCCAATTGTAGAAAAAGTACCTTTTGATTTTGCAAAACAAAACTATTCACTTATGATAGTAAATACAGGAAAAGGCCACGCAGATCTTTCTGAAGAATATTCCTCTATTCCAAACGAAATGCGCTCTGTTGCTAAACTTCTTGGAAAAGAAACATTACGCGGTTTATCGTTTAAGGATATTAGCGATAACCTTGTAAAAATTAGAAAAAAATGTGGTGATCGTGCAGTTATGAGAGCAGTTCATTTCATCGAAGAAAACGACCGTGTAGACTCAGAAGTTGCTGCCCTAAAAAATGGTGACTTTCAAAAGTTCTTATCACTAGTTACCGATTCTGGAAACTCATCATGGAAGTGGCTGCAAAATGTTTTTGTACCAACAAATGCACAGGAGCAACCAATTTCAGTTTGTCTTGCATTAACCGAAATATTCATCAAAAATAAAGGCGTTGGTGCATGCCGTATTCACGGAGGTGGTTTTGCTGGAGTTATCCAGGCTTTTATTCCAAACGACTTGCGCGAAGAGTACACAGAGTATATGGAAAAAGCCCTAGGCTACGATAAAGCAAGTGGTGACTTAAGCCCTGTATATGCAATGAGTATTCGCCCACATGGTGCTATTGAAGTTGTATAAATAACGCCTACTTTACAATATTATAAGCCGGTTTTGTTTTCAAAACTGGCTTTTTTTACAATATGTACTGACTTTCTAGCAATTTTTTACGTTCTTTCCAATCTGGAAGAAAACTTTCCATACAGGCATAAAACTTTTTAGAATGATCAGGATGCAAAAAATGAACAAATTCATGAATAACCACATACTCAATACACGCTTTCGGAGCTTCTATAAGTTTTTTATTTAGTGTGATTATGCCTTTTTTTGTCGCACAAGAACCCCATCTGCTTTTCATAGTTCTCATTTTAAGCTGTGGAAATGAAACCCCGTACTTCGAAAATGCCTTATGTGTTTCTTTTAGTAATTCTGTAAATTGCTTTTTACATTCGTCATCAAAAAATGATGCTAGTATTTTATGCTTTTTAGAAACACTTGTAATATCTTTTGTGTAAAGCTTTAGAAAACCATCTTCAACTTCAACATAGGTGACTTGGGATTCAAACACGTGGAGGCTAAGCTTTTTACCTAATAAATAAAAAGTTTCATCATTAATGTATTGTTTTTTTGCAGGCATATCTTTTTTAATTTCTAAAAAGCGTTTTTTATTTTTTTCTATAAAGTGCTTTTTACTTAAAACAAAAGAATCAATATGTTTTATTGGCACAAAAGGATTTGCAGACACCAAAACCTGCCCATCTCTTTTTATGCGAAGATTAGTATTCTTAACCATTTTTCTGGTAAGAGTATAAGAAAGCGTAGGTTCGTTTTCAACAACTCTTTTTTCTATTGAAAGTATTTTCATGAATAATTATTGTACTCTTATTTTTATAAAATGACAAGAAAAAAGCGGCTAAAAAGCCGCCTTTTCAAAACACAAACGAAGTACTACATTTCTGCACTGTCCGTTTTTTCTCCACTTGTTACAAAACCCATGGTAATAAAGGCTAAAACAAAGAAGACGGCACCGTAAATAAATATACCCCTATAGCTCACAAGGTCGATTATAAGCCCCCCACAGAATGGTGCTAAAATCGCAGCTGCCTGTGAAAAGGTGTAGTATAGCCCTGTATATAGACCAATGCGTGCGAAACCTGCCATTTGCCAAAGCATAGGAAATGAGTTTGCAACAATGCAAATCCAAAAAATACCAAAGCAAAACATTAACGCCCAAAAGATGTATACAAGATGGCCTCCGGTTAATCCTAAGTTCATAACCAGCTCTGCAAAAATAAATTGTGCAATAAGAACTACAATAACACCAAGAAGTGAAATGCGAATCATACGCTTTCTACCCCACTTGTTTGCAGCGTATCCCATAGGAATTGCAAAAATGGCAGATGCAATTGCCACCATACCTGCTGCAAAGGCACCAAGCCCCATTGAAATATCAAATGTTAAAATACTGTATTCTGCAACATATGGAACCAAGCCTTGATATGCCATAAACCAAAGAAATAAGGAGAGCAAGACAAAAAATGAACTTCTATCTTTTTTGCCTTTTTTGTTAGAAGTTCCTTTCAGAACAAGAGATAGACTTTTTAAGAAAGAAATTTTATCTTCTTTTGTATCATTATCAGAACTAGAATTTTGTATATACCCCTGAGATTTATTTTCTTTTACAAATAATAAGAGCATAATAGCTGCTAGTACAACAAGAATCCCAGCTACAGGAAAAGCTAATGCATTTTTTGTTTCCCCAAAAAATGGCAATATCATATCTATATCCATAAGGCGTGCTAACAAAAGTGTTCCAACAATACCTGCGATGTTTCCCATAGTATTGATGACACCATTTCCTTGTGAGCGATAATCAGGAGGAACAACATCAGGCATAAGAGCTACAACAGGGCCTCTAACTGACTGTTTTGCAAGATTTAATAAAGCAAGTATCACAACTAAGGCAACTAATGATGTTCGTGCAGCATAAGGAATCGCAGCAAAAAAGATTGCAGATAACGGCAAAAGAACAATAATCCAAGGCATACGACGCCCAATTCGAGTCCGTGTGTTATCAGACCATGCTGAAACAAGCGGTATTAAAAAAATTGCAAGCGCATTATCAAGCGCCATGAACATTCCAACAAGCCACTTATAAGGAATATACTGACTTAAAAAAATTGTTACATAACTATCATACAAAGGATCCATGAGTCCCATGGTAAAAAAGCCAGCACCAATTAGAAACGTTATAGGTAAATATTTTTTAAATCCGTCATTTTTTTCTGTCATTTTGGTTTTTCTCCTCTATACAAGTTTAACATGGTTTTGCTATAATGACAATATGGTAAAAAAGAAAAGTCAACACAAATCAATATTTCCTCATGCCACACGTCCGTTTTTGTTTGCACATCGAGGAGTATCGTCGCTAGCCCCAGAGAATACAATGCCAGCTTTTAAAAAAGTAAAGGAATTAGGAATTCCCGGAGTTGAGTTAGATGTACACCTTACAAAAGATGGTAAGCTCGTCGTTATACATGATGATTCAATACAAAGAACTGGCCGCTTTTATACTGAAAACATGAGCGAACCACAAAGTGCCCCAGATATTACAATCGAAGAATCTACCTATGCTGAGTTATTGAAATTTGACTATGGTGTTTGGTTTAAAAAAGAATTTACAGCTGAAAAAATTCCACTATTATCTGATGTACTTGACTTACTAGGATCTGACGTATATGTTGATGTTGAATTAAAAATTGACTCCTTAAAATGTAAGGCCGTTGCTAAAAAAACTGCCGAAGTATTAAAAGAAGCCATAGAAAAACATCCTAAAAATCCAGATAGATTTTTAGTATCATCTTTCAATCCTCTTGCCATTATGCAATTTAGTCGTTTTAGCGATATCCCAACTGCCCTTATCTATGATACAAATCCAGAATCTAATTTCATTGTACGTGGGGGTAAAGGACGCTTTTTTTGTAGCTATGACATCTTAAAACCCTGTTGGAAAGATTACACACAAAAAGAAGATAGTGATGTATGGGTTTGGACCGTTGACGATGCTCAGGATGCTAAAAATTTGGTCGAACGAGGAGTAAAAGGAATTTGTTCAAATAAACCACAAGAAATTATAGGCACATTAAAAGAACTTGCCGATAATAAATAAGGAAGTTTTTACTTTCTAATTTTTATTATTGGATTAAAAAATGAATAGTATTTCTCGTTTATCAAATAAATTTCTCATTGCAAGTATAGCACTCACATTTGTATGTGCCATTTTTATTCTTAGTTTTAATATTAGGCAATTAAAAAACATAAGTAATATGTACTCTCTCGTTATTGATGATAAAATTAGTTCGCTCATTGAGCTCTCTCAATCACTAGAAAATGTATTGCATGCAAGTGACGTAGTTCTAACTGATGATGATTTTTATAAGTACGCTCGTATCATTCAAACAAACCAAGACACAGCTTTTATTTCTGTGCTCACAAATAATATTGTACAACACGTATATCCCTATGATGAATACAAACACCTTATAGGGACAGATGGCTTACTGCCAAACGAAAACCCTTGGTATACCCAAATATCTATTGCAACTAATAGCATTGTTGCTTTTGAATATTATGAACCAACTTTGAGAAAACAATGGCTTGTTATAAAAAATCCAATTTCTTCAAATGCATCTATCAACGATGAATCCCTGCTAGGATTTGTTACTCTAGCTTTTTCAAGTGATCAAGTATTTAACTATATTGATTTTTCAAGTATAGAATCTTTAGGATACAAGTATTCACTCCAATTATCAGATGCCGAAGATAAGAGTATAATACGCCAGTCTGAAAACTATTCTAGCTTATTTGCTATTAATAATGAAATGAACATTTACGGAACACAATGGACCTTTTCAATTAATGCTTCTCTCTTTTCGCTTTTAGATCCAGTTTTAATTTTACTAGTATTTTTAAGTTTTAGATTTACCTATTACAGTATAATAATTTTCCTACAAAAACGAGAAGCCATTAAACAACAAATCGACTATGAACAATATGTTGATTCTCTCACTGGAGCATATAGCAGAAAAAAACTTGAAACAGTGCTTGATGAAAAAACAAATGCAACACTTTTGTACATAGTATTAAATGATTTAAAAGCTGTAAATGAACAACACGGAAGAGAAATTGGAGATGGTTTATTAATAGCATACACAAAACGCCTACAATACAATGTTAAAGATGGATTTGTAGTACGACTCGGTGGCGGTGAATTCGTGGTAATGCTAGAAAATGAAATGCCAAAGGCGGCAATAAAAGCTGTGACAAATCGTATACAAGACTTATCTTCACAACCGTTTTCTATCTCTGGTGTAATAGTAAATATAAGTGCTAAGACAGGTTATGCAACGTATCCAGATGACTCTTCAACATTTGCTAAACTCTTATCAATTGCAAGCGATAGACAAGAAGGAAAGAAAAAATAACTTAAAGTCTTAATCACTCGTCTTCAAGGCTTTTAATTAATTTCCACTCAAAGCCTTGTCGGATGAGCGCTTGTTGTAGTTTATCCCCTTTTTTTCCTATTCTCTGTAACCTATCTACTGCCTTTTGAAATAAATCTTCAATATTGTTTTCTAAAAAGTACTCACCCAATACTTCTTTTATTATATCTCTATTCACTCCACGTTTAGCAAGTTCTATACTAAGCCTTGAAGGACCTTCGGTTTTTGTGATACTTCTATTTCTAAGCCATGCTCTAGAAAAACGAGCATCATCTAAATATCCTTTTTGTTCTAAGTAATCAAGTGATTTTCTAATTGCTTCTTTTGAGTGATTCTTATTAAAAAGTTTAGTTTCAAGCATAAAACGTGAATGCTCGGTTCTAGCAAGGTAGGAAACAGCCTTTTGCTCACAAGCAAATGTTAATGCTGCATTGATAATATCATTATTATCCACTTCATCTTCAAACTCGACATTTATGTCAATACTTTCAGATTTAATGTGAGATAAATAACTTATTCTCAAAAAAAAAGTCCCAGAGGAAGTTGCAAGTTGCAGAACGTCCTTTGAGACTTGTTTTATTCCAGTTACGGTCAAATGACTAACGTTTACT
>CAYJIS010000063.1:0-7676 GCA_964370315.1 uncultured Treponemataceae bacterium | reverse complement strand
TGAATATCACATCTGAGGCTGAGAATAACTTTATCTATGATAGGCTTCTAGGATCAAATAGCCAAAATGGTTGGATTGGTGGCACACGCTATACTTCAGAAAATGGAATCGATCCTAATACGTGGGGAACTTTAAGCGATAGCTATGAAAAACGTGAATGGAGATGGGCTGGAGGGCCTGAGGCAAATGAAATATTCTACTATGGAAAAAAAGTTGGTTCAGATGGCGATATAACAGCTGCAGATATCGCAGCAAACGATAAACTCTTTCATTCATGGGCATCAGGAGAGCCAAATGATTCGCCTGCAGAAGAATTTGCACATTATTATGCAGAAACCGTGGCCTATAAATGGAATGATTTTGCAAACACCAACCCAAATGTTCACTACTACTTTGTTGAATATACACCATACGGGGACTTAGAAGCAATAGCAAAAGCGGCCTTCGCAAGTGAATTATACATTAAACAATAGTATGATAAAATAATAGAGATAAGACTGTTATAGTAAATTGTAAAAGTCTTATCTTTATATGTAAGAAAAAAAAATCGAAAAAAAAGACTCTTCCTCTGAGGAAGAGTCTTTTTATTAGTCTGAAAAAAAATTATTTTTCAGCCATTAAAAGTGTTTTAGGATCAAGCTTGAGTTTTGTATCATGCTCCCCTTCACTTCTAGCTTTCATAACACGTAAATCCATGCCATCAGATTTTTGTTCTAAGTATACTGAAACTTCAATTTCATTTGCAACTTCAGCGCTTAACGTAGAAAGTGCATCAGAAGTATCAGAATTACAACTTGCCCAAAGTGCAATGCCTGCATCTTTAGCATAGTTTTTAAGAACTTTTAAGTCATCAGCTACAACACTTGTAAAATCAAGACCATCAATTATAATGCATGACGGATTAATTGATCCTGACTCTAGAGCCTTTAATGTTGTTGCAATATGAGACATAGATGTACTATCTTGATGCAAATTCAAAATCACTCTCTTTCTAATTAAGTCAGATTTTACATCATCAGAATCTGCAAGATTCTTTTTCTTTGACATTTCTTCAAAAATATCTTCATACCAAGTTATAACGTGACTAGCATTTTGTGTAAAAGACACGTGAACAACTTGTTTTTCTTGTAATAGCATATCTAATGCAATTTGTACCAAAATTGCAGTTTTTCCCAAACCTTTTTTTGAAGACAAAATACCAAGCTCGCCTGCTTTTAGGCCACCATCAGTAGTTTGTTCAAAAAAACGAACTGGACTTCGTTCAATTAAATCCTGTTTAATCATAGTATCCTCCAATAAAAGTTCGCCTCAGCGATGCGACATAATGTCACCATTTTACGACTTTCATATTTACCGTGAAAACCGTAAGTGTAAAGATGTTAATCTTTACACTATCCGAATTACTTGTTCTCTTGACGTCGTTTTTCTTCGTACGCTTTAATAAGACCTTCAGAAATACTTGCAGGTACTTTACCGTACTTTTCAAATTCCATTGAGAACTCAGCTTTACCCTGAGTTAATGATCGGAGAATCGTTGAAAATCCAAACATTTCACTAAGTGGTACTTCTGAATCAATTCGACAGAAGTTATCGTCTTCTGTAGATGATACTATTATACCACGTCTTTGATTAATTGTGGCAAAAATATTTCCTTGAAATTCAGTTGGTCCTTCAATTGATACTTTCATAACAGGCTCTAAAATTACTGGCTTTGCTTTCATGTACGCTTCACGGAAACCACCAATAGAAGCTAATTGGAATGCTATATCTGAAGAGTCAACCGGGTGAGATTGACCATCATTAATTGTTGCTTTTACACCAACAATTGGGAATCCAATAAGTGCACCCTTTGATAATGTTTGACGGAAACCTTTATCACAAGATTGAATATATTCACCAGGGATAGCTCCACCTTTGATCATATCAACAAATTCATAATCTTTATCTTCGATTGGCTCAATAAATCCTGCAACACGTCCATATTGACCAGAACCACCTGATTGTTTTTTATGAGTATAGTTGAAGTCAGCTTGTTGTGTAATTGATTCACGGTAAGCAACTTGTGGCATACCAGTTTCTACTTCACATTTATATTCACGCTTCATACGTTCAATATACACTTCTAAGTGAAGCTCACCCATACCTTTGATGATTGTTTGATTTGATTCAGGGTCAACAAATGTTTGGAATGTTGGGTCTTCTTTTGTAAATCTATTAAGTGCCTTTGCCATTTGGTCTGCAGATTTTTTATCTTTAGGATTAATAGCCAAAGAAATAACAGGTTCTGGAACGAACATAGAAGTCATAGCAAGGTTTAAGCTTGGATGACAGAATGTATCACCAGAAGCACATTCAACACCAAAAAGTGCTACAATGTCACCAGGTACACCTTCTGTGATGTCTTCCATAGTTGCTGAGTTCATACGAACTAATCGTCCAACCTTGAACTTTTTACGAGAGCGAGTATTATATAATTCTCCACCCTTTTTAAGAGTACCTTGGTATACACGAACATAGGTTAACTGACCATATTGTCCATCTTCTAGTTTGAAACCTAATGAAACACATGGAGCATTTTCTTCGCAAGAAAGTTCTACAGGAGCTTCATTATTATCTAAATCTAAAGCAGTATTTTTTACTTCTGATGGATCAGGAAGGAAACTTTCAACAGCGTTAAGAAGAGGTTGGATACCCTTATTTTTATAAGCAGATCCAAGGAATACACCTACGAATTGTTCTGCAAGAGTACCAGTTCTAATAGCTCGGTTAATCATGTCTTCTGTTTCTGTGCCTTCGAGTACTGCTTCCATTAATTCATCATCAAACATTGAAGCTGCTTCGAGCATTTCTTCTCTGTATTTTTCAGCTTCTGCTTGTAAGTGAGCAGGGATTTCTGCATAGCGTAATTCTTCACCATTAGGACCTTCAAAATAAACAGCCTTCATAGTTACAAGGTCAACTACACCTTCTAATTTGTCTTCTAGCCCAATTGGAATTTGCATCATATATGCATTTAGTCCCAATTTTTCTCGAAGTTGCATTCGCACTTTAAATGGGTTTGCTCCAGTTCTATCACATTTGTTAACAAATGCTACGCGTGGAACATGATATCTTTTTAGCTGTCTGTCTACAGTAATTGATTGTGATTGCACACCACCAACTGAACAGAGAACCAAAATAGCTCCGTCTAAAACACGCAAAGATCGTTCTACTTCAACAGTGAAGTCTACGTGTCCTGGTGTATCAATAACGTTGATAGTTGTGTCTTTCCACTTAACTTGTGTTGCAGCAGATTGGATTGTAATTCCACGTTCTCTTTCAAGTTCCATGTTATCCATAACAGCACCGACGCCGTCTTTACCACGTACTTCGTGGATGGCGTGAATTTTGTCACAATAAAACAAAATACGCTCAGATAGTGTTGTTTTACCTGAGTCAATGTGGGCGCTAATACCGATATTCCTCATTTTAGAAATATCAAAACTCATTGTATGTACCTCTCTAGTATAAATTTGCACTGAATGCAATACTTTCAAAATTATAGTAGACTGAATTATATAGAAAAAGTAAAAATGTTTCAAGGGGTTCTAGTACGTTTTATTGTAGTATTGAAAACAAAACGTATTTTGAGTATACTACTAAGTAGCGAGGTTATTATGGTAATTAAATTTTTATTAGTTCTTTTAATATGTTTAGTATCATCGTGTTCCCAAAATGATAACACTAGTCAAATAGACGAAACAAAAATTCTATCAAGCATTACAGATGATTATGAACTTTACGAGGGTGAAAATACTTTTTTTGCATTTACAACCAAACCAATTCGTTTGCGCTCAAGGCCTGCTATGTCGTATGGTGATTACGAATACGCAAGCGATACAATACAGATTACTGACGCACTTCGAATATTAGATAAGCCAAGCAGCACAGATACGCAAGACCTTGATTCATGGTACTATGTTAGAACGCAAGATTATGAAGAAGGATGGATTAACAAGGAAAATATTTCTATTCAAGCTGACTTTATTATTCCATGGAATGACATGATAATTGCAGCGTCTGCCAGAAAGGCCCTCGCAAATAAGACTGGCCCTCTTTACTTTTCAGATATCCTTACCATTACAGAACTACACTTGATGGGAGATGGCGTACTTGGTGGCTATGTTGAAAATTTAGCTGATTTAGAATTTTTTATTAATCTTAGAACACTATCTATATTTAGCTATAAGATCAGCGATTTACGGCCACTATCACAGTTACCACTGGTAGATTTACACATAGATAATGATGCAAGTTTTGATTATAGGCCAAACACAGGAAGTGCCAAAAACATAGAACCTCTTTCGTCAATTACGACTCTAAAAAAACTCGCACTACGAAATATATATGTATTTATGGATGAACTGGATATTAGTAACCTTATCCCCTTAACGTCGTTAGAAGAGCTCGATTTAACCGGCACAAACAGCTTTAGCAGGGGAACATTACAATATTTAACCAATATTAAGAAAATATATACATCAGACTATAGATTCCCACTTACAGAAATTGCAAGCCCAAGTGATATTCACATACTAATTAATGATGAAAGCAAACAAAGAAACGTTGATGAATACACATCGGTTTTTTCACTTCCCACATATCATAACAAAAGCCTTAGGTTTGAAGTAAGCGAACAAGAAATAGAAATCGAAGACGATTATATAGTTGAATGGAAGGATCAAGCTTTTAAAGATAGGGTTTCAATTTTATTTAGTTTAGTAGAAGATCCTATAAAAATAGGAGAGCCAATTTATAAAAGTGATATACTGCGTGTTAAAGTGCTCGACATTAGTAATATCAATGCCTTAAGCCTAGAAGACCTTAAAGAATTTGAAAACCTAACAACACTTTTTGCAGCAAATGCACTGAGTACTAAATCAGATTCCTCTCTCTTTGTTTTTTCTTCATTAGGTAATTTAGAAGAATTATACGTACCTGGGGTGTCATTGCCTTCCCTTTCTGTTATAGCAAATTTAACAAACATAAAAAAACTGGTAATTCAAAACACAGACATAAGCGATATTTCACCTCTATCTGGATTTAAGAATCTTGTTTACTTAGATGCACGAAACAATTCTATTACAGATATTAGCTCCCTAAGTAACTGCCCCAATTTACAAGAATTATACCTTGACCATAATACTATTAGAGGAATATCAACACTTTCACGCCTTACTAATATAGAAAAACTGAGCCTTTCGAACAATGAAATATCAGATATTAATGCGCTATCTCGTTTAAAAAAATTAGAAACATTACACATAGGAAATAATGCTATTGACGATATTTCGCCTCTAGAGAATGCTTCGATGATAAAGCATTTAAATATTGCACACAATACGGTACAAGATATTTCTGTAATAAAAGAGCTAACTAAACTCGAAACATTCTATGCGCAGTACAATAACATAGACAATATTAGTTCTGTAAAAAATGTGTCATATTTAAGGCGTCTTAGATTATATAATAATAATTTAGATCAAACACAAAAAGACATATTAAAAAATATAAATTATGAAATTGAATGGCATTCTGCGACAATTGAAAAAAAGATACGAAGCCTTCTTGAAGATATACAAGGCCCTATTACATCATCAGACTTGCATAAAATTACATCATTAAGCTTAACTGACGATACAATCACTAGTTTTAATATTACAGACATCGAAGATTTAGCGCTGTTTACAAACCTTGAAAACGTATGGCTTCGCTCAAGTGAAATAACAGATATATCACCACTTGTAGATCTACCTTTAAAACAATTACATATTTTTAACGAGTATTCTAAAATGAACGATGGTGCTCTAGGGGATTTAGAAGACCTTAGCCCACTTGAAAAAATGACAGGCTTAGAAAGTCTCACTCTTTCAATGGTAAAAGCAGAAAATATTGCAAGCGTATCTAAGCTTGTTAACTTAGAAAATCTATACATTACAGCAAGGATAAATGATTATAGTCCTCTTTCGAATCTAAAGTCGCTACAAGAAGTACATGTAAATAAAAGCAATTGGTATGACCCGACTGAAGATCTAAAGGTTCTTCCTAATACTGTTAAAGTTTATTATGCTATTCCAACAGATGAAGCTATTGAACTAGAAACAAAGAACTTTGTGCCTTATAGCGTTACAAAAGAAAAAGACTTTGAAATGCAATTTAAGGATTCTACAATCGAAGCTCATGTTAGAAAACTATTAGATATAGCAGAAGACCCTATTATGTACAGCGATGTATTGAGTATAAGTGCATTCAATCTATTTTCGGGTATTCATGATGATGATATTACCACAATAGAAGATTTACAGTATTTTCATAATTTAAGACGCTTATGGATTAGTGCACACCGAATTGAGTCACTTGAAGTTTTTTCAAAACTTCCTTTGGTAGAACTTAAAATATACAATTGGAGCAGTAGCAGAGGAACTGGACCTGGGGACATTACATATGGTTCGCTTAGTAATATACATGACATAACGAGCATGACGGCCTTAGAAAGTTTTTCGGTTGTTGGATCAAAAATTGAAAACACCGCTCCATCAGAAACCTTAAAAGCATTGAGGGGTGATAAGGTTTCTATACAAATAAATGTAAGAAATGATGGTATATTTAATTATGCCTACAATGAACTAAATACAGAGTCTTATATAAAAACTAAAGAAGAGAACATTAAAGAAGTCTTAGCTGTAATCGAAAAAAACAAAAGAACTTTACAAAGAAATCGCCTAGCATACTTTCAGGATAAAAATCATTATGAGCATCTAAAAGAGCTTGTGTCATATGGCATTGATAGCTATGATATAGCACTTTACACCCCCTTAATGATAGCAGCAGAATATGGTTATACCGAAATTGCAAAAACACTTCTTAATCTTGGTAGTGATTATGGTGCACAGGGAAGTCTCCTATACACCGCCCTACACTATGCATCTGAAAGTAAAGACAATCTTGATGTAATAACACTTTTAGTAGAAGCAGGTGCTGATGTAAATAAACAAACGCGAAGAGGATTGACCCCCTTAATGATTGCATCAAATGAGCCAGAGGTGCTTAGCTATCTCATACAAAACGGTGCAGATGTAAATGCAGAAACAGGATATTCAGGTATTTCAGCTCTACAGAATGCAGCTGAGGACGCTAACTTAGAATCAGTTAAAATACTGGTAGATGCTGGCGCCGATGTGCACGGAGGGCAAGGAGAATCCCCTGGTGGCGCCCTAGAAGAAGCCTACGGCAATGAAAAAATGCTTGCCATACTACGAAGCTCACCAACATATGATGAAAGTAAGTTTCAATCATACCGAGTAATAAATGACAGTGCTTCATTTAGAAACGGCGCATCTAAGAGTGCGAGGATCATTGCAACATTGTCTAAGGGCGATACCTTACTCCAAGAGTTTTATATATACGAGTTTGACGATAACAATATTTGGTACTTAATGAAATCAGATACCCATGGAGAAGGTTATATACATCAAAATGATATAGAGTGGATACGATAAGATATTCCAGAAAAAAAACCGTTTAGTTTAAGGCTATAGTTAACGCTATAGCCTATTTTTTTATTTTGGATAGAGTCTTACAAAACTTGATGGTCGTAAAAAGATATCAGTTGTTTCTCCACTTGGATCAAAGTAAAA
>CAYJIS010000062.1:0-7711 GCA_964370315.1 uncultured Treponemataceae bacterium | reverse complement strand
AAATTGTTATTGTCCAGTGAATTTACACTTTTTTATACTTTTTGTCAAGTACATTAATCATTTTATTTGTGTAATCAGCAGAAACAAAAAGCACGCACATAACAATAAGAATGTGCATGCTTTTGTTTTATTTGTGTATCCTTTAGTATAAATAGCATACTAGAATGAAAAAATACTATTAAAGACTCCCAGCATTAGTTACTTTGAGCATACATTCCAAGAAAATGCACTTTGTCAGCTGCTCTGTTGAGCTTATCGAGTGTTTTATGTATTAAATCTTCACATTCATTTTTAGCAATGTTTTTACCATCGTTAGTAAGTTCAATATCTACATAAAAGATGTATTGCCATGGTTGTCCTTGAACAGGGCGTGATTCTAATCGAGACATATTTAAGTTCATTTCTTTTAATACACCTAAACACTCATGCAATGACCCACTTTCATTTTTTGCGATAAAGGCAATAGTAGCCATAAACGTACCACCGTTTTCTTCAGCAATAGATGGGATTTGTTTATTAGACATTGCATCATTTGTTGCTTGAACAATTAAAAACCGTGTATAGTTTCTAGGGTCATCTTCAATTCCAGATTTTAATACTTCTAAATCTTTTGCAGCTTTAACCGAAGCAATAGCTGCACAATCAAGTGAATTCTTTTTAAGTACTGTTTGTGCAGCAAGTGATGTTGAATCACAGTCTACAAGTTCCCATGAAGAGTTTTCTTCAAGAAAACGAGAACATTGGCTTAATCCTTGAGGATGAGAATACACTGTTTTTATTGAATCTAGACTCGCTCCTTTGCAAACTAAAAGTGAATGTTCTATTCGTAGCTTTATGCTACCAACAATATGTATATCAGCAAAACGAATTAAATTATCATAATTTTCATATACTGAACCTGCAAGTGAATTCTCTATTGGAATTACGGCACAATCAACTTGTCCATCTTGAACTGCATGTAAAGCCTTTCTAAAATTTGTATATGGCACCATCTGAGCTGCATTGTCAAAATAACGCAAACCAGCTTGTTCTGCATACGCACCCATAGAACCAGAAAAAGCACAGCGTATTTTTTCTCCATTATTTTCTGTTGTTTCCTTAGTGTCTGCTATTACTTCTTTTTCTCGAATGCGAATTGTTTCCCTTCCTACAACAGGAGCTAAAACATCAACATCTCTCATAAGTTTTTCGAATTGTTCTGGATATAAACTTTGAGCTCCATCTGAAAAAGCCTTTTCTGGATTACAGTGAACCTCTACTATTATTCCATCTGCGCCTGAGGCTACAGCCGCAAGTGCCAAAGGTGGAACTTTATCTCTAATTCCTATTGCATGACTAGGGTCAACAATAACAGGTAAATGAGTTAATGCTTGCACTACTGGAATCGCCGAAATATCGAGAGTATTTCTTGTTGCTGTTTCGTATGTTCTAATACCCCTTTCACAAAGAATTACATTATCGGTGCCAGATGACAATAAGTATTCCGCAGCCATTAACCACTCGTCAATTGTTGCAGATAGTCCTCTTTTAAGAATAACCGGTTTTCCAAGTGCACCTACTTTTTTTAATAACTCGAAGTTTTGCATATTGCGAGCACCAATTTGATAAACATCGATATAATCTATCATTTCAGGAATATAATCTGCAGATACTATTTCAGTTGCAACAGGCAGGCCATACTTTTCACCTGCTTCTTTTAAGATTTTTACACCTTCCGCTCCCATACCTTGAAATGCGTAAGGAGATGTTCTAGGCTTATATGCACCACCACGAAGCATTACAGCACCTGCTGCTGCAACACGACGTGCAACTTCGAAAATTTGCTCTTTGTTTTCAACAGCACAGGGTCCTGCTATGGTTGTAAAACGATTTCCTCCAATGCGTATAATTTGTCCACGATTGTTTGGAATCTCAATTACAGTGTTGTCTTTTTTAAACTCCCTACTTGCCATTTTGTACGGCTTTGAAATTGGAATTACCTGTGCAACACCATGAATTAACTCTACTTCTCGCGGATCGATCGATAAGTGCCCTACTGCGCCAAAAATAGTATTTTCTTCGCCTTTAATTTCATTTACTCTAAACTTGTGTTTTTCTAAAAAAGATTTTAAGTTTACCTTATCTTCTTCACTAATGTTTTGTTTTAATACTATAACCACTGTGTTAATTAATAATGTGCAATGTATAATGCACATTATGTTCTCCTTCTATTATTTTTTTATTTATTATGGGGCTTTTATCCGGCTATGCGGGGTTCCGCCCTTCGGCTTCATTCTTCGCTCGCGGGTTCACATATGGAATGCAACCCTACGGCTCGAACCGCTACGCGGCCCCTACTATCCGGAAGCCAAATGTTTACCTTACTTTTTTTAATACAAATCCGTCAATTTCAATTACATCAGAACCTATGTCGTTTAAATCTATATAAAATCTATGCCAATTAGTATCATTGGTATATGTTCTGTAATAAAAACTTCCACTGATTGACCTCCATTGATATTCCCATCTAGCACGAGGACTACCACTACCAGTTACAGCACCGTTATTTTCAGATACTGTGTACTCAATCAATTGTTCACGCTCTATTTTTGAGTTATTATAGAATGTATATGTTTCAGTAATAGTCTCAGTTCGTATAGATTCCGTTTTTACACCTGAAACAGGATGAGTGTATGTTTCTGTCGTAATTTTAACTACTTCACCACTCCACTCGCCCGTTAATCTCGTATCGGGAGAAGGCTCTTGTGTAGGGTCGATAATACCACTACATGAACTTAACAATACTATTATTGCCAATGGTAATAAAAATCTTACTTTATTCATATAAACCTCCTTTAGAATTAGATCCTTCGACTACGCTCAAGCAATAACAGACTTACTTTTCATTGAGCCAGGACACCGTTCTAAGAACATCGCCAAATACACCAGCTGCGGTTACTTCTGCACCGGCTCCGTAACCTCGAATAGTTAAAGGAATTGGTGCGTAGCGTTCAGTTAAGAATACTAATGCGTTTTCTCCACCTCTAATGGTATACAAAGGATTGCTTGAATCTACTTCTAGTACGCCAACCTTGCAAATGCCTTTTTCAATAGAAGCTGCCATTCTAAGAACTTTGCCCTCTTTTTTTAGGCGCTCAATTTTTTCTGCAAAAAATGCGTCCAGTTTTGGAATATTTTTCATAAAGGTGTCAATTGAGCCTGTATCATCAAAATCCTTTGGGAACACTCTTTCAATAACTACATCTTTGATTTCTAGTTTCATTCCTGCTTCACGAGCTACAATGAGGGCCTTTCTTGCAACATCCATTCCACCTAAATCGTCTCTCGGGTCTGGCTCTGTAAAACATTTATTTTTAGCTTCAATAACTGCTTCACTAAAACTTGCTCCTTCATCTAAGCGACCAAAAATGTACGATAATGAACCTGACATAATACCTGAAAAGGCAACAAGCGAATCACCACTTTTTATTAAGTTTTGAAGTGTGTCAATTACTGGAAGACCTGCACCTACATTTGTTTCGTATAAAAATCTCTTATGGTGCGTATTGGCGGTAGTGCGAAGCTCTTTGTAAAAATCCATACTCATAGAGTTTGCCTTTTTATTAGGCGTTGCAATGTGCATGTTTGCTTTTATTATGTCTAAGTATCGTTCTGATAATTCTTCACTTGCACTACAGTCAACAAAAACGGGATTTAATGGCTTTGTTTTTTCAACAAACGTAATTATTTCATCTACTGATGTTTTTGTTTTAGAAGATGCTAAAGTATCGCGCCAGTTTTTTAAATTAACCCCTTGCTCATCTAAAACCATGTATTTGCTTTTTGCAATTGCCATAACCTTAATATCAATATTATGTTTAGCGAGGTTTTTTTGTCTATCTTTTATTTGATCAACTAAGCAGCCACCAATAGAACCTGCCCCAAAAAGAAACACTTCAATGGTTTGGGCGGTATTAAAAAAGAATCTATGTGCAATTTGAACTGCAATATCCCCGTGACTTCCTTGTACTACGGCACTAATCGAACGCTCACTTGAACCTTGTGCAATTGCTAAAATGTTTACATCGCATGAAGCAAGTGCATCAAAAAATGTCCCCGCAACACCACGTTTTTCTCTCATGCTATCCCCTACAATTGAAACAATAGCACAATCATCAACTACTTCAATTTTGTTTATATCACCTGCCCTAATTTCATATTCAAACTCAGCATTTAACTCTTTGGAAACTTTATTTGCATGGGCGTGCTTTACACAAAAACTAATTGAGTATTCAGAACTGGATTGCGTAATTAAGAGCATTGAAACTCCCGCCCTAGAAACGGCTTGGAAAATGCGAGCTGCACTACCAAACTTATCTTTTAAGCCCGAGCCTGAAACACTTACTAGAGCTACGTTTTTAAGGCAGGTTATGCCTCGAACAGGCCCAGTGGATGCATAAGGTCCCTTACCTATCCTTGTTCCGCGAGCCTCCACATTATGGCTGTTTAAACTCCATGTTTCTATGCCACCTGTCATAAGAGGAGTAAGGGTTTTGGGGTGTAATATTTTTGAGCCAAAAAATGAAAGTTCCATTGCTTCTTCGTAGCTCATGTTATCAACTAAAATGGCATCTTTTACAATACGCGGATCTGCAGTAAAAATACCATCTACATCTGTCCAAAACTCCATCTTTTTTGAATGAAGACCCTTTGCAACAAGGGCTGCAGAAAAGTCAGATCCGTTTCTGCCTAAAAGTCCAGGTTGGTTTTCTTTATACGTGCAGATAAATCCTGGAAAAATAAGTATTTTTGCTTTTCCCTCGATTTTACCATTTGCATATGGCTCTAAGGCTTGCATTGTTTTTTTGTTATCAGGATCACCCTCTTTCTGGCTACCGTTTGTAAAAATAACGTCTCTCGAGTCAACAAGGGCGACCTTTTGTTTTTGTGCTTGTAAAAGGGCTACAATAATGGGAGCACTAAGTAATTCACCCATTCCCATAATTCTACAATGTATTGATGTTGGGCATTCACCAAAAGATACAATGGCCTTAAGAAGTTTTTCGTACTCTGTAAAAATAGGTGAAAGGGTGTCTAAAACGGCCTTACTGTTAAATGAAGAATACTCTTTTTGTATATCCTTACAAATATCTGCATGTATTTTTTTTACTTGTTTACAAAAATCGAGTGCTACATCTTCAATGCAACAACGTGTAATACTTTCTTGTAATAAATTTGAAACACCTGCAACGGCAGAAACAATAACACTTGTTCTGTCCTTTTTAGCACGGCCTATAATAATATCTGCAGAATTTATAATCCACTTGGCACTTCCCATTGAAGTACCACCAAATTTTAGCGTTACCATAGAACTCTCCTCTATTCTATGTATAGTATCAAAAATTGAGAATAAAAACAAGCATTTTTTATTGATTGGCCATGACTTATCCGCAAGAATTACGCAGATGGCGCAGATTTTTATTTTTGAGAATTTAAACTTTATTAAATATACCACTAGCCGATCATACCGAGCTAGCCTGTCATTCTAATTTTGCCCTATACTTGTGCCCGTAAAGAATCTCCTTCGTGGCTTGTGAGAATCTTTATTGTTGCAGATTACAAAAAAACTCGGCAGATTAACAAATCCACCGAGTCTTGAAATTAGTACTTAGTAATTAATTTACAGACCGCGCCACCCGGAAACCAAAACCACCGCTCCGCGTGGTAGGCCCGCTGTCGTAATCGTTGCGATTGGCTATGCGAGAAGCCATAAGATCTTGTTGCGAGAAACCGCCACGATAAATGCGTTTCGTGCCCGAATCAGGGCCAACAGGGTTTGTGATAGCGCTTGTTTCTTGGTAATATGATTCGTTATACCAATCCCAACACCATTCCGAAACATTCCCACTCATATCATAAAGGGCATACGTATCTGATACTGGTTTTCTACTCCCTATCACCGCAGAGGGGTCACCTCCACCATACACCGCATACTCCGATAAGACATTTTGGTCATTTGTGCCTGCCCATTTTGTCGGCATTCCCTGTGCTCCACCTGCTGCATATTCCCATTCTGCCTCTGTTGGTAGTCGGTAGCCATTCTTTGTTTTATCCATAACCACATTTGAATTATTAAAACTTTTGTCATCTACAGGTATTGTACTTCCATCAACTAACGTATATACTACTTCAAGCTCTTCTTCCATACTTAGTTTATTGCAAAAGCGTATGGCATCATACCAATTTAAAATTCTTGCAGGATGTGTATCACCTCCATCTGGGTTACTTTGAGGCCATTCTGCCATCACTGCCATCCACTGCGCTTCTGTTACCTCGGTAGAACCGAGCATAAAGCTATCCAGTGTTACTGCTCTCTGAGGTTTTTCATCATCTGCTGCACCAACTTCATCAGCTTTAGAGCCCATGGTAAAGGTTCCACCTTTTATGCCAATAATTTCCATAGTTACAGAACTACCCTCTTCATCAATAGTAATTGTTTCATTAGCAGGCTTTACATACCCTTTTTCACCGCCGTCAGTAGGTTGTGGACAGCCTATAAATAGTAGTGCTATTACCATTAATAGCATAATTCCAATAGTTTTTTTCATTTTTACTCCTTTAATTTCTAGAATTTAATTTATACAAAAAGACTACCCTTATGGGCGCACTTTTCGCGACTTTAGTACCTGAAAAATTGTCTTGTCTGTTACCTTATTTATGGTTAGTATTCTTTCAATATATTGAATTATAACATGGTCTGGAAGCAGTTGTCAAGGTGTTTTACAATGTGCAACTGTTAGGGTATAGATGGTGGAAGATTCTTCACGGGTGGAAAAATGGGGTAGAATCAGAATCACCATTGCCATCCCTCGTAGCAGGCAAAAAAAATTGTGCGCTTAGTAAAAGTATATTATACTTTTTAGAAGTATTTACTAGAGAAGTTTACTTTGAAAAAAATAGGAATGCTTATCGGAATTGGTATTAGCCCTGTATTATTAAAACGTTTTGAAAAAAGAATAATTCTTATAGTAAGCTGCGTTTTTGGAGCTATAGTAAACTTTATCCCCTACTTTTCACTTCAGAATATCCCGCTAAGACTTGCATTGTTTTTTTGTTATCAGGATCACCCTCTTTCTGGCTACCGTTTGTAAAAATAACGTCTCTCGAGTCAACAAGGGCGACCTTTTGTTTTTGTGCTTGTAAAAGGGCTACAATAATGGGAGCACTAAGTAATTCACCCATTCCCATAATTCTACAATGTATTGATGTTGGGCATTCACCAAAAGATACAATGGCCTTAAGAAGTTTTTCGTACTCTGTAAAAATAGGTGAAAGGGTGTCTAAAACGGCCTTACTGTTAAATGAAGAATACTCTTTTTGTATATCCTTACAAATATCTGCATGTATTTTTTTTACTTGTTTACAAAAATCGAGTGCTACATCTTCAATGCAACAACGTGTAATACTTTCTTGTAATAAATTTGAAACACCTGCAACGGCAGAAACAATAACACTTGTTCTGTCCTTTTTAGCACGGCCTATAATAATATCTGCAGAATTTATAATCCACTTGGCACTTCCCATTGAAGTACCACCAAATTTTAGCGTTACCATAGAACTCTCCTCTATTCTATGTATAGTATCAAAAATTGAGAATAAAAACAAGCATTTTTTATTGATTGGCCATGACTTATCCGCAAGAATTACGCAGATGGCGCAGATTTTTATTTTT
>CAYJIS010000061.1:0-8059 GCA_964370315.1 uncultured Treponemataceae bacterium | reverse complement strand
TGCTCTGACAGTACTTCAAACTGCCTCACTACTCTGTTACCAAATGAATCAGTTATGGTTAACGTGTGTAGACCGTTTGATGGTCGTACAGATAGTTTATGGTTGTCTGTTGTTTGCCCAATAAACTCTCCGTCTATATCCCAAAATATTTCTGCATCAATATTTCTGTGAGCGGCTTCAAAAACCATACTACCTAGACTTCCATCAAGTTCAATTGGAAGATATACTTTTGAGTTATGAACAGGGAAAATAACAGATAGGTCTGATTTGCTTTGGCCACCGGTGTGACCAGGAATCCAATCCGGAACAGACTTATATGTGGTATTATGTTTGATAAACCAATATTCAACATGGGGAGGTAACACAAAAAACTTTTTTTGTACAGGAAGAAAACCTTCCCAATCATTTTGCATACTTTCAATAGTTGTTCTGTGTTTTTCATCAGGTGTAAGTGAAACACTTATACAATAGGGACACATACTGGAAAATGGTGCATGTAATGGTTTTATTGATTCTTGAGAAAACTCACAGTTTTGACTTAATAAATACCCAGAGTGTTTACAAGTAAGGACATATTCAATATCCATATATGGTTCAATAGGCCAATCAGTTTCATCTAATAAAGAAAATAAATCAAACATTGCAGGCGCAGCAGTACTTATACTTTTTAGCTCTGGAACACCATGTCCTTCTGCATTACCGAACCAAACTCCAACGGTGTAATCTGGAGTAGTTCCAATTGCCCATGCATCTCTATTACCATGACTTGTGCCTGTTTTCCATGCTATACGTCTTGCAGAAGCATAATGTGTCCACAAGGTTTCCCCTTCTGGCCTAATACCATCAACAAGTGAATTAAGTGTTATCCAAGCCGAGCCAATCGAGTATGGTAGTAATTCATCATAACTACTTTTTTTTGAAATATCACTTAAAGATGCAATTCTCATCATTCCTGCATAGGCTTTTGTAGCTTCTTCTAGAGTTAATTCACCTCCTCCTAAAATGAGAGGTAAACCGTATTCTTCCGAGCCTCTTGTAAAAGTCGTAAAACCACACGCCTCTAAATATCCTAAAAATGCGTCTAATCCATACTCTCTCAAAGCTCGCACCGCAGGTATGTTAAGTGATTGTGTAAGTGCATCGGTTGCACTCACCGCACCATTGTAATCAAGCACATTGTTTTCAGGTCTGTAACTACCAATTCTAGTTGGTATATCGAGTACTAGTTGTTCGTGCAATAAGAGACCTGAATCAAGCATTGCTGAAAACAAAAATGGTTTTAATAAACTTCCTGAACTTCTAAGAGAGGTAATCATATCTACATCTTTAGTGTTCTCATTTCGACTCGAACCTATTCCTGTATTTGCAACATAAGCAAGTATTTCATTTGTTTGAGTATCCAAAATCAACACCGCTGCATTATGTATTCCCATTTTTGAAAAATTTGTTGACCATCGCTCTAATATGTCTACAGTGTTTTTTTGTAGACTTGAATCTAGAGAACTATAATGCCTAAAATCAATAGCTTTAGCATTATTTGTTAGTCCTGATTTCATACGCTGTAGATAATGGGGCGCAAACTGTGGAAGATCATAAGGTTCAGGTGGAATTTCTTCTAACAAAGAAAGATGTAACGTTTCTTCAGAAATAATACCCTCTTCATTGAGTGAATACAATAATGTATTTCGTCTTTCTAATAAGATATCTCTATTAGCACCAGGATGCACAGCAGAGGGTCGATTAGGAAGAACAGCAAGCATTGCAGTTTCTGCCCAACTTAGGTTATTTACAGGTCTATTAAAGTATCTCCAAGAAGCAGCCTCTAAACCAACAACATTACCTCCAAAAGGTGCATTAGCTGCATATAAAGCAAGAATCTGCTCTTTTGAATATCTTATTTCAAATAAGATAGCCAGTAAAGATTCTTTAATTTTTTGTGCTATAGTTCTAGGTGGATGGTCCTGCAATAAGCGGACCGTTTGCATTGTTATGGTTGATGCACCAGATACAATTCTTCCTTCCTGTATATTTGAAATAAGTGCACGTAAAACTGCAAAAGGGTCTATTCCAAAATGCGCGTAAAATCGCTTATCTTCGAATGTAATTATTGCTTTGGCGAATTGTTCAGTAACTTCGTTTGGAGGAAAACGCCATTGAGCATCATCAGATACATTTGCACCAAGCAATACTCCTTCTTTATCATACAATACAAAAGAATAAGGCTTGTGCATATCTGTTATGAGAAAAAATGGTATAAAAAGTATTAGTGCAAGTATAAAAGAGACTCCTAAACCATAAGAGACTCTTTTTATACTCATACTATCATCTAGTAACATTTCCAATACCTGGATACACTGCAGAATAGCTGTCATCATACATTGCTTCGACAAATACTGCAGGAATACTATAACCACCCTCTTGTGTTACAGTACCAGAAAAATTAAATGTTTTATCATCACTACTATCAAGTGAAAAATAGGTGTAAATTGCATTATCACGTAAATCTTGATAATCAAATGTTGCAGAAGAGGCTGAAGTAGATGATGCTATTCTTTCATTAAATATTTCCCAACCTGTTGGAATTGGTAATGTTAAGGCTATGTTTTCAACATCATAATATGTATCTAAATTTTCAACTGATACTCTAATACTAAAATTATCTCCTACATTTAGTGTCGATGGATTAATTCTTATACCACTTTCATCATAATATGAAACATTTAGTTCAAGACCAGTATTTTTTAAAGTTTCTGTTCCCGGAATAGAGTCACCTTCTACAAGAGCCTTTACATATAATGGTCCATCTCCCGTATTTCTTACAACAACTATATGATTTTCATTATCAGATGGAACCAGTTGAACCGTTTTACTACCGCCTATAAAAGAATCTGTTATAGTATTCCCATTCTGTTGAATCTCATATGTAATCTCTTGATAATCTGTTCCCTTGTAATACGGTAAAAGTGAAATAAAACTCCAAGATATTTCTTGAGTTGTTAGCCATTTCTTTGAAGACATAATTTCTGAGATTTCTTCTATATCTTTCGCTAACTTTCGTTTTTCACCTAATAAGTTGTGCACATATAATCTCATAGCTATATCACGAGTACTAGATGCAAATGTTCCACCAGTATGTCTATATTCTGAAATATCATCATCAAGATTATCTAGTACTTGCAGTGCAGTATTTTTATGTCCTAAAACTGCATAAGCTGCAGCAAGCATAAGAGTTTCTGTACTACCTGAATATTCAAATGATTTTAGACGGTTCATTGCTCCAATATCGCCCTCGCCTGCAAGTGCTAATGTGTAGAGACGGTAGGCTTGAGTTTGAGCACTTTGAACACTAGAAGATGTCCATTGTCCTGCTTGTTGCTTTTGCCAACTTAACCATGAGTTATACAGTGAATCAGGTATCGTATAACCGGCTTTTTTAGCTTCAATCATAAAATGACCTGCATAGCTAGAACCCCAACCATGCGGTGTACTGCCGCCTGGCCAGTAAGAAAAGCCTCCAGACGCGGTTTGATATGAAGGATACTTATCAATTACGGCTTGAATATTTTTCTTAATATCTTCAATTTCTTCAGCATTTGAGTTAACAAAGTCTGGAATATATAATTGTGGGAATCCTGCAGACGTAATTTGTTCTATACATCCATGAGGATACCTAACTAAATATGAAAGTCTTCCAGAGACATCAATAGGTGGTAGAGAAGATAACTCAACCATAAATGAAAGGGATGACTGCTCAGCCGATAACTCTAAATTAAAACGCTCTCTTGATCCTGGGTTAATAATAGCTTTTTCTGCTGCAAAGACAGGTATTCCTCTTGATACTGTTTCAATACTTGTTGTATTTGAAGCACTAGCATTTCCCATAGTAGCGTTTACGGTGATATCTGACCAACCAATATCAGCAGTATTTACATTGAAGTATACAATTTTTTCGCTTGAAGCTCCAACTTGAATGCTTGTTCTATCTGACATAGAAATAGCACCTTTTGAAGAAAACTGAACATTTACTGTTTGTTGTAAATTTGTACCATTAAAAACGGTAACTGGTATGCGTAAAGATTCTTGTGAACCAAGTGTTCTTGGTAGTGAAGGTAAAATCATCAAATCACTTTTTACTGGAACTGTTGACTCAGCAACACCATAAGAACCTTCTTTTCCTGCAACAACCATAGCCCTTACAGATCCAACATACTCCGGCATTTCAAAAGTTATTTCCCTTTTTCCATTTGCAGGTAATTCATACGGACCAAAATATTTTACAACTGGTTTAAATCGCATGTTCGATGCATCTGGGTTTTCTGCGGCGCCTTCACCTCCACCAATAGCTAGAAGTGTTTCCAGTTTTCCGCTAAATGCATTTATGACAGAGCTGTAAACGTCCCAACTAAATAATTGTGATGCTTCTTTTTTATAAAACTCATTCCACGGATCTTCAGTTCTAAACCGAGTTAATCCTAATAAACCTTCTTCTACTACGGCAAGTGTAAATGTCATTGGTCGACCATTACGTTCTGATACAGTTACCGTCGCTTCTTTATTAGGTTCATATGATGACGGTGTAGCAATTACTGGCTGTAAACGTGTCATTGGATCTTCTACCAAAATAGGAATTACACCATACAATCTAATTGGCAAACTATTTTCTGTTTGTAAGTGCGGCTGTACGAGAGTAACATGTACATATACGTTTGGAGCATATTCATCGGTAAGTGCTAAATTATATGCTGTTGTAGTGTCTTGAGTCTCCAACCAGTCTTGTTTTACAATAATACCATTCTTTTCAACAGTTACTAAAGCCCTACCGCTAGTATTAGATGGAAAGGTTATAACTGCACTTTCACCACTAATGTATGTTTCTTTATCTTGTGTTAACGTAAGCATAGAAGCGCTGCCGCTGTCATCACCAGACGACCTTCCTGCCCAACCTGGCCAGTCTATATATACAACTTTTGACGAACTATGTCCACCTTTAACATCGGTTACAGTAACAAGATATCGCCCCCAATCTGGGTGTTCAACTTTGAAATTAAATCTACCTACTCCGTTATTTGAAGTAAATGTACCAGCATCAACTTCTCTATTATACCTACTACCTGCATACGAGGCATCAGTTAATGCATCTTTTTCCCACCACCATTTCCATTCTAACTTGTGAACGGTATATTCTAAAGTAGTATTTGACGCTGGCTTACCTTCTGGTGTAAGTACAACAACTTCTCCTGTATGATCTACATCAGTTAATAGCATTCCTCGAGATCTGTCACCTTTAGGAAGTTTTAAGCCTACGTAAGTATCATATGGCTCATAATCAAACAAAGCTTGTTCTTTAGAAAACATACCAGATGGCTCATAAATCGTAGAAACCATCTGAACCCTCATTTTTCCAGGATAATTAGCTCTATTATCAAAATCTAGGTCAATAAAAGCTTGGGAGTTTTCATCAAGATTACCCTCCCATATATCTTGCTTACTTGAAGAAACGGTACGACCAAAATCGGAAAAAACATAATCGTTATAGCCTGTAAAGAGTGTTGGTGCGCTATAAAAGTATGCATCTATTTCTGCTTTATAATTTGGAATCGGTGCACCATGAAGCCACGCTCCAGTAAGGGTTACATCATTATTTGATCTTTTTAAATAAGATCCTCCAATATCTAAGTCAATTGACAACCTATTAGGTACAACAGTTTCAACTTTTATTGTCTTTTGCCATTGTTGCCCACCAGCTTTAACTCTCGCAGTCCAGTTACCTGTTTTTGAATCTTCGAGTGTATTTGTAGCAATTGCATAAAACCCATCAACAGGAGCCTGAATTATTTTTGAATCTGTAATTTTACCAGAAGGATCTGACAATTCAAATGTAATTGGAAAATTAGTAGGAAATTGTTTGTTTTTGTCATCTAAAATAAAGGTTAAGAATATATCATCGCCAGGACGCCACACGCCTCTTTCACCATATATAAACCCTTTTACGCCATTTATAGGTTTTTCACCACCTATATTAAAATGACTTACACTTAATGCTGTAGAGGTACTTAACTTTAAATATGAACTTTGTGTTTCATTACTAACAACAATAAAGGCTGGTGATTCTGCAGTTAAAATTATACTACCATCATTATTAGTTTTACCTTCTGCAATAGGCTTACCAACATATGAATACATAGTTACAGAAGCATTTGCAATTGATTCTGTAGTTCTTAAGTCAGCAGCAGTTATATACCATTTATCATCGGAAGACAACTTAGCCATTACACCAATATCTGAAACTAGAACATTGCGTTTTGCAACTACTGACCGATTAGAGGAATACCTATAAAAATTAGGGTGACAAGGATCATTTCTATATGAATAAGTATTTCTATAACTGTTACTTGATTCCCAGTATGGTGTATGAGATTGATAGGTTATTATTTCGTCATCTGCTGGCATTACTAAGTCAGAAAAATCTTCATGTCCCTCAGAACACTTATACATTATATGCCTATGTCTGAATGTAAGCCTAATTTGAAACATACCATCGGGATATTTTTTTATTAGCTCGGTTAAGTCAACACCATGAGTAATATATTCATTTTGCATAGAATTATCCCATGTGATATCAAATGCTTTGGTCCAAATTGGCTCTCCAACTCTATCAAGTTCCCTTTCTCCATTGAGATTATTCACTTGTAAAAACTGTAAAATCGAATCACCCGAAATATGAAAGGCTTCAACGATAACACCAGTTAAGTTTCTTGTCTCAATAGCAAGTGTGCTACCATGTGTTGTTGGTAAAATAACACCTTCAGTTGAAGGAAAGCGAATAGCAGGCGTATCCCAGTCGTCTGATAAAGCAACAGAGGTACTTGAAGCCAGTATTCTTCCTGAAGCACTACTAATACCTTCGTTAACTGTTAGAGAAATAGCATCTTCCCACCCACTATCATTATAAATTTTAACATTATTCGATGTGAGTTGATAACGTACTTTTTGTGTTGCTACAGACCCATTTGTAGTTTCGACTCTAAGAAATCCTCGTAAATCCTGGCTTAAATCAAGCGCCTCAGAAAAGTCTATACTTACATATTCTGCATTGCTGCTGTCGATGTTGACTACTTCAAAGGCTCCCTCTTTGGGTACAAAAAAACTTCTAGAACTTGAAAACCCCGCATCAGCTTCTTTACTAATACCCAAACTTGTACCAGCCCAAGTAATTAAGAGCGTTCTATCCACATCAACCTTATTATCAATGCTTACTGAAAAATCTCTAGAATCTAAACTGCCTTGCTCATCCCAAGAAACTTTTTTCTTTGATGATCTATTACCTTGTTCTAGTTCAGCTGAAATAACTTTATTAACTTCATTGTACGTTAGTGGAATATCTGTTTTTAATGAACCTTTTAAGATATAGTTTCCGTTATTATCAATACTCATTCCTGCAAAATCAACAGAATATGAAGGATAATCAGCAAAAAATTCGAATGTTAAATCACCATTAGCTATATCTAAAATCTCTTCATCACTAACGCCAGTAAACAGCTCCTTAAGAGAAATTGTTACACTTATTTTTGAATTCGATTTATATGCTTTTGAGGGAACAAACTCTATAGTTCGTGTATCTAAGGCTTTAAGACTGCCTTCAATTTCACTTGAAACTGCAATTGCCTGAGCTAAGTTTTGCTCATCAAGATCTTTGGTAAATCTAATTACAATCGGATCTAGTCGACCAACTCTCTTAGTACTTAATTCTTCTACCCACGACTTTTCTGCGTCTGTTAGAATATGCTCAAAATTACCTTCTTGACTTAAGTAATCTACGTCGCTATCTTGCGTACAAGATACATACATTATTACACATAAAACAATACATATAAGTTTTTTCATACATACTATTTTAATGTATTTTTGCTTAATGTTCAATTAGTAAGATATAAAATACTATAATTATAGCACTTTTTTTAAAAATAAATAAAATTTAGTGGCCTTGATATAAAAAGCAAGCAAACAAAACAAAAAATAATACTACACACTTTTTTATGCTATACTTTTAATGCATTTG
>CAYJIS010000060.1:0-11284 GCA_964370315.1 uncultured Treponemataceae bacterium | reverse complement strand
TGCGGTTAGCGACGTAGGCGGCTTTTTGCGCAAAAACACGACGTTTTAAGCAAAAAGCAAGTCCCCTCATCTCCAACGTTTGAATAGCTTCCATGCTATTCAAACTAATCGAGTTTAGCTATCGAGGATGAATGATTAGCACAAAACTCGCTCCCGTTTTGTTCGACGTCCTGTCGAACTATTTTTTTAGCCAATTGACTTTTCCCCATTATTTTTTTAGAGGTACAAGAAAAAAAGAAAACTATATTACGGACACCAAACTAACATCCTTTAAAAACATAAATCTAAGCATTTTGAAGGTTGAAAATCTAACGATTTTATGATAAAATATATTGTATAAATTAAATTACTAATGAGGAACAACACATGAGTGATGAACTTTCCCCTGAAATATTAGCCTTGCTCGAAAATAGCACAAACGATCCTTCGTATGAAGAGAACTCATCAGAAACAATGAATGATATAGATGCAATTGTAGATCCATCAACACTGAGACCTGCATCTCCTTACGCACCTGTAAATTTACTTATAAAGCACTTTCAACCAGTAGAAAAGTTTTTTTCAGACCAACCACTAACAAATGTTTTTGATGATAAGGATTATTATAAGAAAGCACTATCAAGCGAATCTGATAGTGCTCAAAGAGTTCACACTGTATTATCAAAATATCTCAATTGCCAGGATCCAAAAGACAGAACTGTTTTTCGTCAGCAAATGACAAATGCTTATTGGGAGCTTCTGCGATCTGTAGCTACTAAAATGACATCAAACGATGCACCAATGGCAAAAAAAATGCTAATGAGATATGCGGTTGTTCTTCCCTCCTTATTTACAATTGAAAATAAGGAAACATTCTCCAAAGCTTTTTTTGAAAACACATCTAACGAACCTGTATATTATCTTGATGAATGGTTTAGAGATATCGCAATGGGCCGGCTAGCCCTTTCTGCTACTGATGAAGCCCCAACGAGCAGAAAACCTGCTGCGGGTAGTACAGAAGAAACAAACAGACTCTTACAATTAAAGGCAAAAAGTTCTGCTAAACTTCAAACTGCAGAAAACTTTTTAACAATGAAAGAAAGTGAACGAGCAATGCTTGAAGCAGAGATTCGTTCGCGACTAGAAATTTTATGCGACCATCCCTATGTACCAGGTGCACAACCTCATAAACAGCCAATGTCAGATGCCCAAAAGAAGATGGTTTCTGAAATAAATGATAAATTACGATCATTATTAAAAAATGACAAAGAACTCAATAGTTATTTTTCTGAATATCAATCAGCAAAAGAAGCTTGTTCAAATCTAGACCAAAAACTCTCTGCCTCTGGAGAAGCAAACTTGCAAGTAAGCAGTTCAGATATAAACACAGAAATTGATACCGTACATCAAATGGCAAAAATGACAGTAGGAAGACAAGGTAACCATTTCCCTATTTTTACAAGAGAATTTTTCCATTGCTTACCACGAGAAACAGGTTTTAGAGAAAATGTAATCGACATAATGGCATGGATAGAAAGCGTAGACCCAACTGCATATTGCCGAGTTCATAAAAATGTTTTAAATAGAATAATTCCTTTCGTTATTCTTATTCCAACGTATGGCGAGTATGGTATGTGCTGGGAACCCTTTAGTCGATATAATAGAATTACAAGCCGAGCTAGAATTGCAATACCAATGTATTCTAAAAACATAAAAAACTCGTTATTAATGGCAACGGCAGACCTTAGATGGCAAGTAGCAAAAGAAAAAGCCTCCTACTATTGGATGGAAGAAGGTATTACAGGACAATATTACCAATGGTTTGTATCACAAAAATTAAAAGGAGATATTAAAGACTACTTTATAAAAGACTATCTCCTTTGGATGACAAAAGAAAGTGAGGGTGTTCAGCGACTTGAAAAAGAAATTCGAGGAATCTTTTGGCGGCATATGCCTTTTGCACAAGAGATTAAAGATAAACTTAGAACAAGAAGCTTAGTCTACCAAGAGCTATACCAAAGAGACCTAAACAGAGCAATGTCAGACGGATATTAATGGAACAATCCATGGTTTAGCGTTCGGGACAACAATACTATTTCTTGGTTGAGCCTGATTTGTACGCCGTTAATGCCTCTATCCTTCTGAAACGTTACATGAAAAAAATTGGCATACCACGGTGTGTGTATTAAAAGAAATATAACCATGCAGCGCATATACCATTTTATGCACATAAAAGGAAATAACTATGCATCATGAAAGAGCAGAAAGAATTCGAGACGTACTACGTTACGTTAAAAGATTTACAAATAAAACAATCGTAATTCACATTGACGATGCCATTATAGACTCTCCACTTTTTTTAAGCCACATAAATGACATATGCTTGCTCCATGAAGCAGGACTGCAAATAATTATTGTCCCAGGGGCTCGACAGCGAATTAATGAAGTTTTAAAAAATTCAAACATTTCTTGGACCATACAAAATTCACTTCGTATTACAGATACAACTGCAATTCCTTTAATAAAAATGGCGGCATTTGACACTGCAAACAGAGTTATGACAAGTTTAGCAGGAGAACATAAAACAGCAATAATTGGGAACTGGGTAAAAGCTCGATCAAAAGGTGTTGTTGATGGCATTGATTACAGCACTTGTGGCGAAATTGCGGACATAGAAACAAATGCCCTAAAAGGAGTTTTAGAAAATCAATGTATTCCAATTTTTCCTTGCATAGGTTGGAGCGCGATAGGAAAACCATATAACATTTCGTCAGTTGCATTAGCTGCTGAAATAGCAATAAAACTGCAAGCTGAAAAACTTTTTTACGTTGGTCACAACACAATAGTTAACAATAAAACACTTGAAACGCCAGCTGATACTCAAAGTGATGAAAACGGAACTATTTATGCACTCACTGTAGAGCAAGCACAGGAGCTCGTAAAACGCAACGAAAATAGTGACGAAAAAACAGTATCCTTGCTAAAAATTTGCGCAAAGGCTTGTCTAAAAAATGTTGTCAGATCACACATAGTTGATGGAAAAGTTGACGGAGTTATTCTATCCGAAATTTTCTCAGATATTGGGCAGGGTACTATGATTTATAAAAATAATTACGGTGGCATACGCGCAATGGAACAAAATGATGTATCTTCTGTATTAAGCTTAATGCACCCTGTAATTGAACAAGGGATTCTCTTAGAAAGAACAGAAGAAGACCTTCTTAACTCATTTAGCGATTATATCGTGTACGAAATGGACGGGGGAATCAAGGCGTGTGCTGCACTTCACACATATTCTGATAATAACAACAATACATCTGAAATAGCAGGCGTTGTTGTTGATGAAAGTTTTTCTCGTATTGGAATAGGTCCTAAACTTATCTCATATCTTATCGAAAAAGCAAAAAAAGAACATAACAAAAGTGTTTTTATTCTCACTACTCAAACATCAGACTGGTTTGAATCTCTCGGCTTCGTTGAAGATTCAATTAATAGCCTTCCTGAGGAAAGAAAAGCACTGTGGGATAAAAAGCGATCATCAAAGGTATTAAGACTTACTCTCTAAAACAAAGAAGAAAACAAAGCAGGAACAGCTATAAAATTCCCGATGGCTCCACCTAGGCTTGATAAAAAGAACACAAGCAATACACGCGAAATGCGATTTTTATAAACTCCCTTAATAGTTGAAAAATCATCAACAAGGTTTTCCATATCTTCAATTTTTGGCTTACGCACAGAGGCTTGCACAAGCCCAGTAAAAATACCTACAGCAATAAAAGGATTTAATGTTCCAAGTGGAGCACCTACAAACCCAGCAAGAATAGATAAAGGATGGCCTAAAGCGAGCAACGTACCAAGAGCCGCTAGTGAACCATTCCATAAAAGCCAGTTAATCAATAAGTCAATAGAAGTTTGTGCCCCTCCTACAAAAAACCCAGCCACTATTAGGGCTATAATTAAAGCAGGAAAAAACCATCCAAGTATTTTTGATCCTACTGTTTTTGGTGGAACAATTTCTATGGAAGAAGTATCAGATGTTTTTGTTCCATCATGTATTTCTTTTAAATATTTTTCAACGCCTGGTAAGTGCCCTGCTCCTAATACAGCAATCAAAGTATCTCCGTTTGCATCCCATATTTTAGAGGCTAAAAACTGGTCTCTTTCATCGATGAGAACTTCTTTAACGGTTGGAAGCTCTTTTGCTAACTCTGCCATCATAGCATCCATTTCGTTAGATTTTTTTAAGTTTTCTATCTGATCGGCAGATATCTCTTCTTTTTCAAACATGCTTGCAAAAAGAGTTGCAAGTAACTTACACTTACCCCACAAAGAGTTTTTTGCCCAAGCACGTCTAAGAGTTACTTGTATGGGTCTGTCAACCATAACAGTCGGAATGGAAAGATCTTTTGCAGTTTTTATTGCAAACCTCATTTCATCTCCAGGTTTTACTCCCATATCTGAACCTATTTTCTTTTGGAAAGATGATAATACAAGGTTTGCAATCATCATAAACCCTCTACCCTCTTTTAGCACTTTTACAATATCGAGTTTTTTCCAAGCTTCGGGATCTTGCATAGAAGCATAACGCTGGTTATCTAATTCAATTGCAACACAATCACTTTTTGTGTTTTTAATAAGAGAAACGGCATCATCAATACTTTCTTGTGAAACATGAGCTGTTCCCAATAAAATTATTTTCCGCTTTCCTAATTTTAGAGTTCTTGTGTTTTCATTGTTTTTTTGCATTATTTCCTTCTCTATGCTTTAAGCGCTATGTCTAAAGCTCATTGTTTTCTTTCATTCTTTCTACAGCCCATTCACTCATGCGGTACTCAAAGAACATTGGGGCTTCAATATCTGTAATTTCTAAATAATATTTATTTGCGAGAGTTGTATGACCATGTAGTTCATAAAACAAAGCCATGTAAAACAACATTCTTCCTCTTTCCGTATTGCTTGAAGTATTTACAACCTTATTTAGAACAGAACTATCGCCTAGACCGTCATAATACAATCTTACTACAAGATAGTCAAGGCTAGACTTATCCATCGTTTTCATAACCTGTGCTAGGAAATCTTTATTTTCAACAATTTTACCTTCTTTTTGATACGTCGCTGATACCATTAGTGCATAAGAAATATTATTCTTATTTGCATCTAATGCCATTAAAAATGAATTTCGTGCATCAACCCATCTTTCTTCTCTCCAATAAAGCAGTGCACTTGTTTCATACGCAAAATAATATTCTGGGTTGTATTTTATTACATTTTGATAGTCCGCCAAGGCCCCATTATAGTTTCGCATTTCATCTCGTATTCCACCTCTGTATGCATAGCCTAAAAAGTATTCAGGATCGATTTCAATCGCTTGAGTCCATGCTTTTTCTGCTTTTTCTGGTTCGTTAAGATTTCTATAATATGAGCCTAAATCCAACCAGTGATAATAATAATTAGTATCCAATTCAATTGCTTTTTCAATGCTTTCAACAGCCTCATTGTACTTTCCTTTATCTGCACTAAACTTTGCTAAATATGCCCATGCAATGCTATTTTCAGGCTCAAGCTCAACTAGCTTTGATAAACTTTGCAATGCTATCTCATCATTTTCCAAGTACCAAGATGTCATTGAATAACCAAAGAGAGCAGCACTATCTTCAGGAGATTCATTTAATGCTTGTGCAAAGTATCGATTTGCGCTGCGGAAATTTTTGTTTATCATAAATGTATTTGCCATTTCAATATTTGCATCAACATTAGTTGGATCTTTTTTAAGTATCTCTTGAATTAAAGCTTTGCTTCCCCGTGTATCTCCTCGTTGCTTTAAAATAAGTGCATTTAAAAATAAAAGGTCCGTATTGTCCGGATCACTTTCTTGCATAGAAACAACAATTTCATTTGCTTTATCTAATTGCCCTGATGAAATTAATAAAGAGGCATGCAAATAATTAAGCTCTGCGTCATCAGAGTGCTCAGGGGGAATGTCTTCAAACAAAGCTAGGGCTTTTTCCATTGAATCATTCTCTAAGATTTCTTGCAAATTACTAGCAAACTCTACATTGTATGAGTCATCTTGTATTATATTCTCTGCCTTACTTTCTTCTTTAGTTTCTACAGATCCCTCAGTAGTAGGTTGCCTTAAAAAATCAAGAGTCGTACATCCTGACATATAAAATAGCACCAAACACAATGCAAAAACATTCAAAACAAATATACATTTTTTATTACTGTTACTCATCAATTATCCCCAATATTTTCTATTATTGCCATAAAAGGTGTTGCTTTTTAGCTTAAATTTAGGTACACTAAAACAAATGGCAAAACACCTCATACGTAAATTTTTAGGACTCACAGTCCTTTACATTATTATTATTTTCGGCATTTTTGCAATTCAATTTAGGAAGGAATTGTCGATTTTTCAAAATTTTCAATCTCTTAGCCTAAGATTGTCCAGTACAGCACCGCAAACAGATGGAGAAGAAAGTACTCTTAGTAATTCTTTTAGAGTATCAGGTAATGGGGTTGTTTTTTTTGCAAGTGAATCAAATCCGTTGTTATTACATACTGAGGACGGTCAAACAACACCTCTTGTGTTACAGAACTGGCAAGACCTCTCTGAGAACTCTTTTTCCCTTATATTTTCACAAGATGTTTCTTTATTATTCACTTCATTTGGCACAGGATTTGAACTATCCTCTACTATTCAAGATAACAACACCCTGACAATTCCATACGAAACAGCAAGCTCCTTTAATATTACAGATGTTATTCGAAATAGAAGTATAATAAAATCTGGCAGTGAGTCTTTTTCGCTTACAGCAGGAGATGTTACAACAAGTACTATTACACTATCTGCAAACACAACCACAATGGCTCGAGTATCCCCTTTTGTTGAAGCACAAGCTTTTTCTTACACAGCTCTACTTGGCCAACCAAATGCTTCAGAGGAAGTTTTCGAACAACTTACAGACCAAGCAAAAAGTCATATAGTACGCTCATTTCAAACAACGCAAGGCCAAAATGCTAATGAAAAATTTGTAGCAGCATATGTTGCAGAACTTTCCCTACAAGGTCGATACGCAGAAGCGATTTCGAATGTTCCACAATCTTTTATTAATGGAACTAATAGAACCTATTTTACGGCTCCATATTTTAATACTCTTACTGCGATGAATCAAACGCTAACAATGGAAAATGAAAATATATTATTTTCTATGCAACACTCTCTAGATCGATCTCTCTTAGATGTATATGAATTAGACACATTCCCAGAGTTTTTATTACAACAACAAACAAGCGATATCCAAGATATATTAACGCTCCCTTCTAGAATCGAAGATTTTCAACCAAGTATACAAGAAGCGGTAGGAATTGTAGCAGCATATATGCGTTTAATTCAATACCAACCAAGCTCTGCAAATTTATTAACCCCTGTGTTACAACAATGTGTTGATATAATTCAATCAACATCAACACAAGAAGGAAGCCTACTTAACCTCCCTAACAATGAAGGAAACATATCAATTAGCTTTATGGCTAAAGCAGGCTCTGTACTTCGTGCCTACGCAGAACTTATCGATAGCCCTGAACTGATGGCAGGTGGAACAATGCTTATTACGTCTGTATTACAAGACCCAACTTCAATATCCACTACTACTCTTGCAGATATTTATCCATATATAACCGACAATCCCTATTATCCACATGGTGATGTACTTGCTTATAATGGAGATACCCCTGTTTGGATTTGGAATATCGTTCCAGCTAAAGATTACTCAGTTTCTGCAAATGGTACGGTTTCTATGAATTTTGATTTTCCTATAACTGAAATATATCACAGTATCATAACAGGAATAGAACCTTACGATGGAGTAGAAATCCATGGACTAGATTATGCATCGGATGCAAGATTTGAAACTTATATTGCTTCTGGATATGTCTATATTGAAGAAACAAAAACCTTGTTATTGCGACACCGACAAACAAGTGAAGTTGAACTAATACGTTTGTTTTATACCGGTCCTTTAGCCCAGTCTCTAGCAAGCCAAACACAAACATTAGGAATTTAATCAACGGTGGATGCATCTGATTTATTAATTTACTTTATTATTTTTGTAGCAGGAATTGCTCTTTTATACTTTGGTTTTAATTATCTTTTAGATGCATTTTCAAGAAAACCTATAACAAAAAAACAAAAAAAGCCTCAAGGTAAACAAAAAAGCCCCTGCCCCCTATGTGGTACGATGCTCTATGTTGGAGAAAACATAATTTCACGAGTATATAAAACAGGGAGTGCAAATGAGCAACCATGCACAATTCACGGATGCCCCCATTGTTTTCCAGAAACAGAAGATGGATTAAAAAGAGTTTGCCCTGTTTGTCACAAAAAGGTTCCTGTTAAAGGCCATTTAACCGCCTATATTTTTACACGCAGTCAAGCAAAAAAACATGTGCATGTTACAGGTTGCACAGAATGTCACAAAAAAAAGATTTTTTCTTAGTATTAATGAACCTTTATAGAGCAGTTCGACCTCTAAAACTACGCGCAAGTGTTAACTTATCAGCATATTCTAAGTCACCGCCAACAGGAAGGCCGGATGCAAGTCGTGTTACAATTATAGAATCACCATACGAGGATGATAAAAGGCGTTGAATATATAAGGCAGTCGTATCACCTTCAACTGTAGGATTCGTTGCAATAATGACTTCTGTTACAGACCCATCGCTTATGCGTTCAACAAGCTTTGCAATTGACAATTTATCTGGACCTATTCCTTCAAGAGGCGCAATACAACCACCTAAAACATGAAACAATCCTTTGTATTCGCGCGAAGCCTCAATTGTTTCTACATCTTGAGCTTGTTCAACAACACAAATAATATTCCTTTCTCTTGAAGGATTGGAACAAATTCCGCATGGGTCCGTTTCTGTATACGAACCGCAAAGTGAACAAATCTGTATTCTCGCATGGAGTGTAGTAAGCTCTCGAGCAAATTGCTCTAAAAAAAATTGATCTACCTTCAATAAATGATGTGCTATACGAGATGCAGACTTTTTTCCAATCCCAGGTAACCGTGAAAAACTATTTGTTAATTCATCCAACGCTGTCATATAATCTCAATTAACCCATTAAGCCAGGTATGTTTAACCCACCTAGCATTGGTCCCATTTTTTCTTTAATTAAATCTTGTATACGAGATGAAGCATCACTTGTTGCAGCAACAATTAAATCTTGAAGCATTGCAATATCTCGCGGATCTACTGCGATTGGGTCGAGTTCGATTGAGGTCATTTCCATTTTTCCGTTTAATGTTACCTTAACAATACCTCCACCAGCACTACCTGTAGCATTCAAAGATTTCAAATCTTCTTGCACTTTTGCAAGTTCACCTTGTATATTACCAAAATTTTTTAACATATCAAAAGGGTTTATATTCATTATTGTTCTCCATTTGAAAAATTTGTAGTATTTGTATTAGTTGAATCACTTTTTAAGCCTGCTGCTGTATCTTGAACAGAAACAATTTTTCCAGAAAAAGCATCTGCAACCATTTGCACTTCTGCAGGAATACTTTCCTCTTGCGGCTCATTGCTTTTTGGTTCTGATACTTCAATCTCAATGCGCATTTTTTTTCCAGATATTCTTGATATTATTTCATTTAGAAAAACATTTTCAGTTTGCAACTGTTGCTGTAAAAAACTTGAAGAAACAGACATAATTACTTTATCACTATCAAATCTCCAAGATTCTGACTGATTCAAAGTAGTAGCTAAGAACACTTTTTTTTCTCGTACCTCTTCAACAACTAAGTCTTTAAGTTGTTCTGGATTTGTAACTAAGCTTGTTTCAACTATGGAAGAGGGTTGTACTTCTGTCGGCACTTCTGGTTCTACGATCGAGTTATAATTAGGCCTTACTTCTGCCTGAACCGCTTCTACATGAAGAGGGGCACTGTTTTTTTCTACTTCTTTTTCCACTTGGGAAACTGGTATATGTTTTGAAAAAGAGTCTTTATCAGAAGTTCCTAAAAACATACTTTTTGCTTTATCAATAGCAAATTTTACTTCGTCATTTGAAACCCAAGAAGACAACCAACACAATCGAGACAGAGCTAGTTCTAGCTCAAAACGCGGGTTAATCGAATAGCGAATATCTCTATACAATTGTAAAAACAATGACAGTGCTCTTTCTAATTGAACTGACGACCATGCCTGTATTACAGAAGAAGAAAACCTTTGCTCAGATTGCCCAAGTAATGCCTCTTTTATTACGCCGTTCTTTATAAGTAAAAGGCTCCTAAAATAATCCGAAGCATTAGAGATAAATTGATCAAGGCTTACTCCTGTTTGCAAAACTACATCTAAAAACTGAATAGTTTCAGATGTTTTTCCTGCTATACATAGCTCGCACATTTCATTTAGTCGCTCTACTCCGACCAAACCTAGCTTATCACGGATTTTTTCATACGTTATATTACCCTCACTAAAAGCGGCCACTTGATCAAAAAGGGTGTAAGCATCCCTAAAGCTCCCCGTAGACTCTCGTGCTATCCAAAACAAAGCTTCGTCATCTGCTTGCATTCCCATCTCACGTACTGTTTGTGAAAGCAGTTCTTTAATTTGCTCAACAGAACCCAATCGAAAGTGAAACTGTTGGCAGCGACTTTTTATTGTTGCAGGAACCTTGTGCAACTCCGTTGTTGCGAAAATAAAAATCACATACGGAGGTGGCTCTTCTATTGTCTTTAAAAGCGCATTAAAAGCATTTGTAGAAAGCATGTGAACTTCGTCTATTATGTATATTTTATATTTGAATGCATTTGGAGGAAAAAGAATCTCATCTTTAATCTGTCTAACATCGTTTACACTGGTATTAGATGCACCGTCAATTTCAATAACATCTAAGCTTGAACCCTTTGAAACTTCGCGACATGCTTCGCATTCTCCACAAGGAACTCCATTAGTTGCATTTGTACAATTCAAAACCTTTGCTAAAATTCTTGCAGTTGATGTTTTTCCACAGCCTCTAGGACCTGAAAACAAATATGCGTGTGCAATTTTACCTTCGCTAATTGCATTAATAAGAGTTGCAGCAACAAAATCTTGTCCAACTAAATCTTCAAATTTTTGAGGGCGCCTTCTTGAGGCGGTAACTTCATAAGCCATATAGTAAGAATACCCTAAAAAAGCCAATTTCGCAAGCGGTTTACGTGTCTTTTTGTGTAAATCTTAATCTTTAACAAAAAAGCTCGGAAGATAAAAAATCCACCGAGCTTCAATTCAATTATCACTATTAATTATTAATTAT
>CAYJIS010000059.1:0-11598 GCA_964370315.1 uncultured Treponemataceae bacterium | reverse complement strand
GCAATACTTACCTCAAAAAAACAGAAAAACAAAACTTTTTTTTTAACAAAGAGAATTATATTAATAAAGTAATCATTTGTATAAATACTTGATTTTTTCCCCGTTGAGGTATAAAATATATGTAGGCAAAAGAAACTTCGAGTTAGTTTTTACAAGGAGGATTGCAGGCAGATGATAACATACTGGGAAGAACAAAATGGCAAGCTAATCCAATTTGACGAAGCAGAATCTTCAAAAAAAAAGAACCAATGGATTGATGCGCGCGCTATTACGCGTGAAGATATAAGAATCCTCGAAAAAAATTATAATATTGAGCAAGAACATATCTTAGATATATTAGACCAAGATGAGCTATCGCGAATAGAACAAACAAGCGACTATACGCTCATTATTATGAGACTCCCGTTATTTATACCAGACCATGAAATAAGCTATATTACGGTGCCATTAGGAATTGTTTTATTTAAAAATACGATTATTACCATTTGTTGGACAGACTGTGAAGTACTACACGATTTAGCGGCAAATAGAATACGAGATTTAACATTAAGCGATTTTCCAGCCTTTGTAATACGAATACTTAGCCGAAGCGACTCAACCTTTTTACGTTACTTAAAAGAAATAAATAGACGCTCAACGGCCATTCAAGGTACCTTAGAAAGATCGGTTAAAAATAACGAACTGATGCTTTTATTAAACCTCGGAAAATCCCTAGAATTTTTTTCTACATCACTTACGGGAAATCAATTATTGCTCGAAAAATTATTAAAAACACATATAATTAGTTTAGATAAAGAAGATAAAGATTGGCTTGAAGATGTTGCAATTGATAATAGACAAGCACTCGAAATGGCAAACACGTATAGAAACATCTTAACAAGCATGATGGATACTTTCGCATCGGTAATATCCAACAACTTAAATATTGTAATGAAAAGACTCACGGTAATTTCGCTCGTATTAATGGTTCCAACATTTATCGTTAGTTTTTTTGGAATGAACGTCCCCCTACCCTTTACGAATGCTGGATGGTGGGGAGTAATTTTTATAGGATTAATTTGTTTATTTACCGCCTCTATTGCTCTTGTAGCCTTATCAGATTGGAGCAGTACAAGGTTTAAAAACAAAAGTAGAAAAGAAAGTCGCAAATCAATAAAAAATAGTATGCGAACAAATTGAGGTATTATGAAAAAAAATAGTATAGCTTTTAGTATATTTTTTAGTATAGTGTTGTTTTCGATGAACGCAGATAGTTCAAATGAGCTAGAAAAAGAACTTGCGAAAACAATTGAATTCGAAAATGAAGTTGAGTTAATTTCACTTGCAAATCCAAATGATGAGTTTATTATTGGACAAGGCGTACAATCGCTCAGTGCAAAACGAAGTGTTGAGCATTTTTATATGAATGCATATGAGACAACGTATAATCTCTGGTATTATGTAAAAGTTATTGCAGAAAGAGAACTTCGATATAAATTTGAAAACCCTGGACAAGAAGGGTCTTCAGGGCGACGAGGAAGAAAACCAACAGAAATGGGAAAAAGTCAGCCAGTAACAACCATAAGTTGGAGAGACGCAGTTGTGTGGTGCAATGCTTTATCTGAAATTACAGGAAGAAAACCTAGTTATACATATAACGGACAAGTATTAAAAGATGCAAGCGATGCTGCTAGAATAGACCTTGCACAGCTAGATATGAATGCAAATGGATTTAGATTACCAACTGAAGTAGAATGGGAATATGCTGCAAGAAAAATAAAAGGCAGATCTGGACTAAATAGCTTTATTGATGGTGCAAGTAATTCTGGTCCTGCATGGGATTTTCTTGCAGTAACAGAAGCACATGAAGATAGTGTAAAGCGCTATAATGAGGACCCCAAGGCCTCAAACCCTGTTTTTCAAGTTGGTACTGCAAATGTTGCAACCGCAAATAGTTTACTTGGCCCTAGAAGTGTTCCAAAAAGTGGACAAGCAAATGCATCCGGTCTCTATGATATGAGTGGTAATGTATTAGAGTTTTGCTGGGATTGGTTTGCTGATTACGAGCTCGAACACAATGAGAATTTTTTAGGTAGTGAAAGAGTATTGCGTGGAGGAAGCTGGAGTGAATATGCTTCGTTTACATATGCTGCAGACCGTTATTCTTACGATCCAGGAGAAGCATATAACTATATTGGGTTTCGATTTGTAACGAACGAATTATAGTTCTTTTAGCTCACAAGAAAGCACTTTCCAGTTTTCGCCTTCTTTTGTTAGTTCTAAAATTCCATAACGTCCATCTTCAAGTGCTCCTGGATTTATTAGTGTTGTTCTACCCAGTGTATCTATAGCAAAAGACTCATGTATATGCCCCGATACGACTACAAGCGGTTGGTGCTCTTCAATGAACTCTCTGGCTAGTTGAGAGCCTACATGAGCACCTGTAGTAATAACATCAAGCTTTGTGTTAAACGGCGGTTGATGGATAAGAAGTATTACATTATCTTTTTCTATGAGCTCTTTAACAAGCTTTAAATCTTCAATTAGCTCTGTATCTTCTCTTTCATATGGTGTAGCCCCTGTAAAACGTAATGCGCCACCACTACCCGAAAAAGCAAGTCCCTCAGTAAACACAATTGACTTTTGAACACAAACATCATAATCATCAAGGGTTTCAAGGAATGAAGGCTCATCACAATTGCCACAAACACTATAAATTCTTTCGTGTTTTTGTAACAAGTGTTTTAAGGTAGGCTCACCACTTGGAATATTATTAAACTGTGCAAAGTCTCCTGCCATGATGACTACATCAGCTTTTTCAAACTCATTGTCAAGCTTATCGAGCATGTCAATTGCTCCGTGTATATCAGATAATACTAAAATTCTCATAACCTACCCCTATTAAAAAGTATTTGAACACATTATCTTAGTAAGAGAATGCATATCCTCTGTTTTACCAATTGAAATACGCACCCAGTCTTTAGTTCTAGGATTATCAAAATATCTCACCAAAAATGAATGTTTTTTTAATCCTTCATATATATCTAAACCACTTATACCTGCTTCGTTTTTTACCATAACAAAATTTGTTTTTGACTCAAGCACTTGCCACCCATGAGCAGATAATGCACTGGAAAATGCATCTCTATCTGCAATTATGGTTTTAGCAGTTTGAGCATAATAGTTCCAATCAGAGCATACTAAGCGGCCAAGCTCTTGAGTAATAGTGTCTACAGGAAAGTGATTAAAACTATTTTTTACTTTCATAATTGTAGAAATCACCTCTGGATGTGCAATACAATAACCAAGTCTCATTCCAGCTAAAGAAAATGACTTTGAAAAAGTTCTAACAATTACTACGTTTTTATACTTTTGCAAAAGAGGCAAAGCCGACTGTGTTGAAAAATCTACATAGGCTTCATCTACCACCATTATTTTATCGCTTGCAAGGTTTTCTAGCATAGACTCTATGGTTTCTACGCTTAAAGCTATTCCTGTAGGCGCATTTGGATTAGCAAATATCATACCACCAAAGTTATCTACACTCATCATTTTTTCTGTATCCAATGTCCAATCCTCTTTAACAGGGATTTTAGTAAGTGGTATTGAATAATAATCAGAATATACTGGATAAAAACTATACGTTAAATCAGGTGCAACCAGTTCTTTATCTGAATCAAAAAAACTATAAAACAAAAAGGACAATACTTCATCAGAACCATTACCACAAAAAATCATGTTTTCATCGATTGTAAAATTAAGGGGACTATTTGAAGTTAAAAAACCTCCAGACTCATTGAGCATATGAGCAATCGCTTTGCGTAGCTTTAAAGATTCTGGGTCGGGATACAATCCAAAGGTATTTTTCTTTGTTTGTACAAATTGCAGTAATTCATTATGCGTTTTTTGAGAAATATCATATGGATTTTCGTTGGCATTAAGTTTAATATAATTCCCTTCAACCTGCTCTCCAGGTACATATGGATTTAAATTATTTACGCGTGTAGAAAACATACTTACTCCTAAAAAGCCTTTTTTTATACTATTTATATTACGATATGTTACCTAGTCGGTCAAGCACTTTTTTAATTTTCTCCATTAAAACATAAAAAAAATCAAGAATATTATAAAAACTCATTGAGAAAAAAACGATTTACTGATATAATATCATTATGTCAAGTAAAAAAAATCTTTTAACTATTCTTGTACTTTTTGCACAGAAACAAAATAGTCCTCACGTTCATTTTGCAGAGTTTTGTGATTACATGAAACGCTATGCGTTACATAATATTGACACACAACCAGATTTAGTTGCATATACAACTAACCCAGAGTCAGCAATGCATGACGAATTGGAATCCTTAAGTCACAAGGGCTCGATTATTATTACACATCCAGATAGTGATAAAAAGGGAATAATTGTAATACCGTATTACGTAGAAAGATATGCTTCACGTTATAGGGAAATATCGAATAACCCAACCATACCTTTTCCAACAGTTAACGATTTACCAAAACAAGCACCCTTAGAAATGATCGAACAACACCAAGCTTCACTATTTATTACCGAACTTTTTGAAAAGCTTGAAGAAGAAAAAGATAAACCAAAACAGGTCGATCATGAAAATAAAAAACTATATGGATTAACATTTTCAAGTAATATACCAACAATAATTCTCCCATCAACGATTCCAATAAGCCTTTTATTTGAAATATCCCTTTCAAAAATCCGGCAAATGCTTAGACGAGAAGAGTTTCATGATTATTTTTTAAAGCGCCTAAGACTCTCTAACTCAGGAAAAGAGCTTTCAGTAAAAACATTTTTTACTCAGTTTATACAAAAACCAACTGAGGCAATTGAATCAATAAAGACATCCAGTGATGCATTTTACTTTTGGAGCCAATTAGGATTCTTTATTAGGCAAGATTACGAAAAGGTTACAGATTATACACAAGAGCATATTACCATTCTACAAAGTGTTGCAATAACTGAAGTATCAATTGGGTATTATAAGAATAAGTCTCAACAGAACTTACAAAGAACTACTGCACTGCGTAATCTAGAACAAGCACTCCATGCTGCCCCACACTACTTTAACAGAAAAGCGATTGAATACTTTACTGATACTCGAGGTATTCCTCTTTTAGGACAGTACACCGCAGAAGATTTAACCGAGTTTTTAAATACTGCAACTACCCAAATAAATGAAGGTGATTTGCCTGAGTTGTTAACATTTAAGATTCACACGGGTGATCGCTATTATATTTATAAATCAAAAGTAATTCCACTTATAATTCGATTATGTAATGATGCCCGTGAAACTATCAAACAAAACCTCACTAAACGATGGTTTGAAGCATATAAAAGATTTGAAACAGAGCTTGCCATGAATGACCAAAAAGCATTTGAAGCTTGCTTAGAAACAGAAGTAAAAACAAGTTCTCCAATTTTACACTCGTTATTAATGTCAAATTTTTTATCTTTAGTGCATCATGACTCTCAAAATAACAAAGATAAAATACACTTATTTTCAAATGGAAAAGTTCTCCCTTTTAGTGAATTATTAATGCTCTCTAGAAGAGAAATATCTACTGATGCAAAAATTTTGCTACCAGTTTGGTATACAATACCGGTTATTTCTTGGATTATGAAGTTTTTACTTAGACCACCAAAGTCAAAGAAAAACAGAGGGCCTGCATCACCAGTACCTACTGCACAATTGCAGCTAAAAAATGTAGAAGAACCAAATGCATTTTCAAATGCTACAAAAGGACAACGTAGACAAGAGTTTCAAGCAGCAGCCCTTGCCGCAGAAGCTCAAATTGTTCCTGTTGGCTCTAATCTTGATAGAGAAATGGACTCATATATTCGACAGTGGAATAGACTACTTGATAAACAACTTAGTAATAATTTAACCGAAGATGTTAATTCGTTGGTTAGAGATTATATGCGTAAAACAGTAAGAACCATAAAGTCTTCTTCTTTTTCATTAGAGCGAATGAAAAACTTGGCTGATAATATTATGCAAAATCAGGCTTTGCAAAAAATTACTGACAAAGAACAATTGAGAATGTACATTCTTTTTTACATAGTTAAATTAACAAAAAGTATTTAACGTAATTTAATTAATTTTTTTTCCACAATTCTCTGTTTTTTTTAACAAAAACTCTTATAAGTATATATGTACTGCAGTACAAAATACTTATGGAGGTGGAATATGAATTCACTTAACACAATTATTATTGAAGGTAGCGTTGTAAAAGAACCTGTATTGAGAGAAACTCCTAAGGGAACAAAGGTGTGCACATTTTCTTTAATGACTGTTCGAGCCTACAAAAAAGATGATGGATATGAAAAAGAAATATCATTCTTTGATGTAGATGTTTGGGGTAAACTTGCAGAAATCTGTATTGATAATACTTCAAAAGGAAGAGGCGTTCGTGTTGTTGGCCGATTAAAACAAAGCCGCTGGCAAGGAAACGACGGAAAAAATCATGCAAAAATCGGTATCATTGCTGAACATGTAGAGTTTAGACCAAAGTTTCAGCAAAATGAAAAAGCCAAATCACAGGAAACTGAAGACATTGATGTAGAAAGTGTTGTAAACGATGGGGCTTTGATTAGTGCTGAAGAGGCATTAGTATTCTAATCAACAGAATATGTCTAATACTTAAACTGTTGATTTACGAGTTTTGAATGTATATTTTTATAACCCACTAATATACATTCAAAACGAATCATATACAATTAAAAAAATAAATGAAAAACAGAAGGGGATAATACAAAATTATCTTCGTAGTTTATCTGCATTATAAAATCCGTCTTTCCAATTGAATCGAGTTGAATTTGGAATAAACTCACCTTTCGTTAGAGACCGCATTATAAGTTTAAAGTCCGATCTCACAACACGTGTTTTTGACATATCAATTAAAAAGTGGGTAAAACCAAGAGAACGCAAACTATTAACTTTATCGATGAGAGAAAAAGGTTTTTCACTCATAACATATGAGCCATCGGGTGTGGAAAGAGCTCTAAAAGAAAGACCTTCTTTATCACTAAACCAATGAAAATCATAACTCTCTGGCAGTCTAAAACGCATTCTAAAAAGAGCGGGGTATGAAAAAATATTTATCATTGCCCGTTGTCTCTGGTCACGGTTTAATGTGGCTTCTAAGTTACTTTGTGATGTTTCATGGCTCATTACAAATGCGTCAATATTTTGATTTTCTAACCAAGAAACTGCCCATCTATTAAATGTATATAAATAAGGTCCTGCAATCATTGATGCATTTTTATTTTTTAGCATAGTAATATGTGCAGGATTATTTACAACCCATTGCATAAATCCCAATCCTATTAGCTCATCAATTTCTTGTTGTAACGTTGCTTCTAAACTTTGCGGGCAAAAAGGATCGAGTGAAATGTATATTTGCTTTTTAGAAAAAGGAAGAGTTTGTTTCTTTTTTAATAACGACATTCTCGTATCAGCATTTAATTCTAAGATAACCCTAGTTGGTTTTTCAGAAAGAACTGCAAACATATCATTTACCGTACTTACTTGTACATAAAGCCCCTCAGGGAAATGTGATAGATTTACCTTTTTTATTGGGGTTAAGTCTAAAATAGGTAGGCGCTCTCCACCTGGTTGTTTTTTAAACGGTGAAATATCTTGAGGTAAAATTCTTTTGTATCGTTTGGACATGCTTTTAGTTTGTATTAAGTACACACTATCTCCAGGCCCAAAACCTTTTGGAATATCAATCCATTGTTCATTTCCAAATTTTGGAAAAGTGCGAATCATTTTTACTTTATGACTTTCTCTACCTGAATCATCCTTTTTATGAAGTCGAATTGAATCGCCAATTTCTGGCTCATAAGTGCCACCTTTGATTAGGGCAAAATTATGCCTTTCTACAAGAGGTGCCTTTTCATCTTTTTTAGCTTTTTTTGATTCTTCCTCGCTACCTTCTAAAATCACATAGTCAGAATCAAGTATTTTTTCTTCTTCTATGGCTTCATTTCTCACTTTAAAGATTTTACCTAATGCAATACCAGTTCCACCGGCTTGCTGTGGATTAAGCACATGTTCTGCACTTTCACCTTGGTACCAAAATAATGTTTTTGAGCGTGCAAAGTCTGTAGACAAAAGTCTTTTCCCCGTCGCAATGGCACCTTTTTTATCTTGCTCCCAGTTATCAAGAACATAGCGATAAGCAGCGGTAACACTACCTACATACTCCGCGCTTTTCATTCTTCCTTCTATCTTAAATGAATCAACACCAGCACTTACCAGCTCAGGAATTTTATCTATCAATTGTAAATCATAAGGAGAAAAATAATAACCACTTTCAGTTCCCCCACCGGATATTTCAGCATTATAAAATCGTCTACATGCTTGTGCACACATACCTCTATTTGCCGATTTTCCTCCAAGGTAACTTGAAAACAAGCATAATCCTGACTCACTTACACAAAGAGCCCCGTGAACAAAAACTTCTAGTTCAACGGTTGTTTTTGATCTAATATCTTGTATTTCATTTAATCCTAATTCACGAGCGAGCACGATTCTTCGTAAACCCTCTTTGCCCATAACATTTGCAGCGTTTGCACTTGCAATATTCATCTGAGTTGAAGCATGTAGTCTTAAATCAGGAAAAAACTCTTGCACCATACGAACAACTCCAAAATCTTGAACAATTAGTCCATCTGGCCCTATGTCATTTAAGTATTTTAAAAATCTGTATAATCTTTCTGTTTCTTTTTCTTCACAAACAGTGTTTACCGTTACAAATATTTTTTTTCCACGCCTGTGTAAAGATTGAACTGCAGCCTCAAATTGGTTCCAAGCAAAGTTTGATGCTCTCATCCTAGCATTAAAGCTTTTCAATCCCATATAAACTGCATCAGCACCTTCGCCAATTGCTGCTTCTAATGTTTCTATGTTGCCCGCAGGGGCTAATAATTCTGCCATACTATAATAATACCTTAAAAGTCAAAAAGTTACAAGCAAAGTAAAAAATAAAGCACTCGATTTATCGAGCGCTTTACTTCACAAATACGTAAACTATAATTACGGGGTTTCAGCAACAAGAGGTGGAGCAGCTTCAATTACTACGTTATCCCAGTCTATTGTTCCTGAAAGAAGATTTCCTGAATGATTAGCAACAATGCTGAATTTTAGCTCATTTCCATCCTTATCTAAAATATAATATTTTATTTGAGTCTCATCTACAAGCGAAATGAGTGCCGTGTTTGGAGTACCGTCCTCATTAAGAGATCCATAGAGGTTCTTAACAATTTGACCACCACTCATATTAAAGGTGCCTTCTGCTGCCATACCAACTGGACCATAAGGACCTATATTTTCTGTAATGAGTCCATCATAGATAGTTACGTTTCCCTTAGTAGAAATTGTAATTGCACTACCCATACGTGACGCTACGTTTCCTTTAATTGTTGGAGTACTTCCATCTGAGCTTGCATCTTTACCCATTATAAAATGAGCATTAAAGCCATAAACAAATACACCAGATCCACCGCCAGTTGCAGCATTGATTCTTCCATCAGCATATTCAATTATTGTTGTGTTATTTTCTATAGATCCACCGTTCATTATAAACGTAGAAGCATTTTCTTCTCCACTTGATATAGAGTGTAGGTATACGCCAGCGCCTCTAAATGCCGTGTTGTCTTTAATTGTACCACTATTCATTATAAAAGTACCTTTTAATATAGAAACAGCTCCGCCACCTTTTGTGTAGTCATTTACTTCACTAAAGTTTCCTTCGATTGTTCCACCGTCTAATATAAATGTAGCTCCTTCAGTTACCGTAACCCCACCGCCATTACCATCTTTAATAGCGTCTTTATAACCACCATTGATTGTAATACCATTTCCAACAGTTACCGTAGTTTGTGCACCACTTACTACAAGTGATGTTAATATACCACCACCATTTACATCAAACTCTTCACCTTCTGCAACTTCAAGTGTTAGGTTTAATTTTTCTCCATTCTCTGGTGCAATTTCAAATGGTTCTTTCAATCCTGTGTCAGGATTTACTTCATTTTCGATATCACCAGTTATCTGTATAGTTACATTACCATCATCATCTGCTAATGCTCCAAGATTTTTTGAATCTCCTAATGCTTCTAAAGTCTCAGCAAAGTCTTCATCATTTACTTTTAATTCACCTTCTTGGAATATTACTCCAACTGGTGTTGAATATGTTTCACTTCCATCAAAGAATAAATATCCTTCTTTTCTTGTAAATGTTACAGGTATATTTGTTTTATCTGTATTTGTCTCATCTAATGTTAAGGTGCCAAACTCTAAAAACTCATATCCTTCATACGTTACTTCCTGTATTGATGCTTCCATTGCACCTACTACTACCTGTATATCTATTTCACTATTTTCTTTTACTGCTACCTTTCTTGATGCAACCATTGGAAGTCCACCGCGTATCTTCCAGTTGTTTTCTCCCATCACTACTGCATCCTGTATTACCGGTAAAAACTCTGCACTAATGTCAACTTGTGCTATTGCCTTCAAGTTGCCTGTAAATGCTCCATACTTATTTGTTACTGGTATTACTACACTCGTTTCTTGCGTTTTTGTATCTACAAAGGTTACTTCTGGGCTTGAGGTTTTTACAGATACTGTCACTGTTGCAACTTCACTGTCTTTTACTTCTGTCAATAGTATTTCAGTGATTGTTATTGAAGCTTCTGATAATACATCTTGAAAGGCATCCTTTATTGCGTTTTCTACTGCTGTTTTTCTTGTCGCTGCTTCAAATATTTCTGCTTTATAAAAACTTGCTTCGTATGCATGATTTACTGGATCTATTTCAGATAAGGCTATAGTATCTAGTCCAGCTCTACCTTCAGCTTCTGTTACACTCATTCCAAGAAAACGAGTAATATCTATGTTTCCTGTAAAATCGCCTGTAAGGTTAAAACTAATCGTTGGCTCTAATCCTTCAAAATTAAATCCACTTCTTGCTTTTAGCTTTTCTATTGTTGCCGTTGCACTTTTATATGATGGGTCTATTAAAACTACTACATTGTCGCTTGTAATTCCTTCTACACCTGCATCATATAATGATTGTCTATATGATTCTACTATTGTTGTTTTTATTATGTCTTGCTTTTCGGTTACTTCAAGTTCTACATCTTCTAAAAAGGCAACTTCAATTGGCTTTGCTACAATTGATGGCTCTTGTGAATCTGTTATTTGTTCATCTTCACTTGAACCTTCTTGCATTGACATAGTAAAGTCGCTTATGAGTACACCTTTATATACACTACCATCTTTTGTGAGTTTTGTTGTTTCGATTGAACTTGTTCCAACGCTTGGCTCTTGTGATACTCCAGTAACACCTTCTAGGTCTATTACCTTTTCTACACTCGGCAAGCTTGTACTTGCTGGCTGTTTACAGCCTATTAGAATAGTTATTACAATAACCAATGCTAATGAAATCCTTTTCATTATCCTCTCCTACAGTTTAATTTTTTTGCTTTTCCGTAAGCTTTCTACTTTTTTAACTAAAACTGTTTTAAATTGTTATTGTCCAGTGAATTTACACTTTTTTATACTTTTTGTCAAGTACATT
>CAYJIS010000058.1:0-12228 GCA_964370315.1 uncultured Treponemataceae bacterium | reverse complement strand
CTACAAAGCTTTTTGCTGATAATAAAAAAGCTAGAGCATATTGGGCTGGGAAATTCAGTATACGGATGTGGAAGAAATACTGCCGATTGCTTGAGATTGGGAAATAGAAAATTTTTTAATATATAAAGCGGGAGTACATCATGGAAATAATTTTTCCGTCGGAGATAGCTATAGAAAAGTTTGATGACGTTTTGCCTCATGTTCGCTCATATACTGAAATGACAAGAGCTGAAAGTATTTTTTTAACAGAGCTTCTTTTACGATATAAGCCTAAAAAAGTTTTAGAAGTAGGTGTGAGTAGTGGCTCTTCCTCTGTCGTAATACTCAATGCATTAAAGGATAATGCAGACTCTCAGTTTTTTAGTGTGGATTATAGTTCTAGATACTACAAAGATGAATCAAAGCCTGTGGGGTTTCTGGTTAATGAATTGCCTGATTTTTTAGAAAAAAGAAATTTGTTTTCAGGTGGTTTTGTAGGACATTTTCTAGAAGAAATTGGGAATGATATTGATTTTTGCTTTATTGATACCGTTCACTCAATTCCTGGAGAGATTTTAGATTTTTTAATGGTTCTTCCATATCTCAAAGAAGAAGCTATTGTTGTTTTTCACGATACAAACTTACATACAGCACGAGCAGAGTGGGCAGCTTGTATTGTTAATAATGCATTGATGAGTGCGATAGTTGGGGAAAAATTTGTAGAAGAGAGGACTCAAGAATTATACTCTTTTACTTCTCAGGTGGCTGACAATAAATATTTTTTCCCAAATGTTGGTGGAATAAAGCTTGATAAAAATTCGAATGAAACTGTCTGGAATCTTTTCAATCTTTTAACTCAACCGTGGATGAATTTTATAAAAACAGATGAGGAAGATTTTCTTTATAACTATTTTGAAAAGCATTATGGCCGTGATTATGCCAACTATTTTAAGTCTGTGCTTGTATATCAAAAACGTCGTTCACTTGAAAGCTATTTGTTACAGCAAGCAAATAATGAACAAAAAAATAAAAATAGTATGTGTAATGCCTACTTGAAGTGTAAATTTTTCATGTCTAGAATTCTTTCAAAAATAACCTCTTAAAATAAATAAAAAGTTATGAAAGCGAAAATAAAAAAATAAAAGATATCTTGAGCTCAAAATTAAGATAATACATTTTTATAATACGTTAATCTTCACTTGATATATAAATATTCAAAAAAGGCTATTTTTTAAGAAAAGGGAATAAATGGAACTTTCTAGCAGTCTTAATAAACAGATAGAGAACAATAAATCAAAAATTTTTGATATATCAAAAAGAATTGAGCAGATGCATAAATCGGTTTCAGATACTGCAACGATGCTTACGCCTCAGGAACAAAGTTTATTGTATTTGATCGCCAAAGAATACTTTACAAATGAAGGTGCAATTTTTGATGGGGGGTGCTGTACTGGAGGCTGTGCTCAGTCTTTTGCAAAGGGGCTTTCGGAAAGAAATTTGCCTAAACAAACTGTAATACATGCATATGAATTAGGAGAAGTTAATAACTGTCTAAAAGATTATATCAAGCAACATTACAGTATAGATTATAATGTTGGTGATAGCTTTATAGAACTTACAGAAAAAGAATTGTCAAACTGTTCTGGAAGTGAATATATTAAACTTTTTGCGGGCGATATAACGCAACAAGAGTATCCAGAAAAAATTGAAATATTATTTCTGGATGTATGTAAGATACCGGAAGTAAATCATGCTATGGTGCAACTTATAGAGCGCTGTATTCCTGGAAAGACGCTTATTATTCAGCAAGATTTTAAATGGGCGCAAACCCCTTGGATTAATATAAGTATGGGATATTTAGAAGAATATCTCTATCCTATTGAGTGTGATATTTTTAATACCCAAGTTTTTTTGTTAACGAAAGCTATTCCAAGAGAAGTATTACAAAAAGATACTTGGTATGACACTAGTTTGGAAGAGAAACTGCGATATTTTTCTAGAACATATAAATATGTCGATATCCGTTATCGCCTTGTGTTTGACCAAGATAGAATACCTATTCTTACACACCATGGGCTTCATGATGAGGCGGCAGTACAAATGGACTACCTAAATACCCTAATTTCACTAAACCCTCTTCCTGAAGGCTGGGCTTTTACTCCGCCTGCCTATTATTCATTTAAAGATGTAAAACGCTCAATGTACGAACTTTTTCAAAGCACGAGGCATGAACATGATGCAAAGCATGAAGGAGTTTTTAGCCAAACATCAACACATGTCGACAGGGAAAATTTGTTAAAGTTAGATTCTTTATTTAAAGTCGAGCCGGTATTTAAGCGAAGTGCAAATGTTATCATCTTCTCAACGGATGATAATTATGCCCCCTATTGTTATGTAGCAATAAGCTCGCTCCTTATAAACTCTGCCCCGGATAAATACTATGATATCTGTATTCTCCATAAAAAACTTTCACAAAGATTTATTGATAGATTCTCAGCATTAACAAAAGGTAAAGTTTCTGTACGTTGTGTTGCTTTGACAGAATACCTCAATGCAATTGACGAAAGTGTGTTCCACATCAATTCTATTTTTACGGCTGAAACATATTACCGCTTTTTTATACCAAAGATATTTGGCTTGTATGAAAAAGCATTATATTTAGATTGTGATATGATTTTTCAAAGTGATATGGCAAAATTATTTGATGTCGATATGCAAGGAAAAATGATTGCTGCTGTGCGCGATTATCCTGTGACGTATTTTAAAGATTCATCGTTTTTGTCTTATCTTTCTAGTGTGTTAAATATTTCAGATCCAACGAGTTACTTTAATGCCGGTTTGTTGCTTTTAGACATTGCAAAGCTTAATGAAGAAAATTTCACTCAAAGATGTTTTGAGCGATTACAAGAAATAAAAACGCCTTTGTATGTTGACCAATGTATTTTAAATAGCTTGTATAATGGGCGAGTTTATTACTTGCCTGCATCCTGGAATTATATTATCCATATGAATTTAGAATTGTTAAAAGCTCATATGTCTGATAAAGAATATAATGAATATTTAAAATCCATTGAAAAGTTAGATGTAATCCATTGCTGCGGCGAACATAAGCCGTGGCAAGTACCAACTGTTGTTCATGGTGATGTATGGTGGAGTTACGCTAGGCAAACATCTTTTTATGAAGAAATTTTATTTAAAAATTTGAACCCATGTATAAATTCTGATAAAACAATTGCTGCATTCGGTCATTATGAGATAAATTTAATAGCCATTTCAAAGGGCTATTTAAAAAGCTTGTTTAAATTTTTAATTTTTAAAACCCTTGAAAAAATATCCTTTGGAAGAAAAAAAAGATATTATAATTCAAAGTGTGTAGAAATTAAACATTTGTTAACTCACTTTAATATAGGCAACAGTAAACCATAAATAACTAATACATTAATAAAAATATTGTAAATTAAAGCAATAATAACAAAAATAGGGCTACTATGAGTAAAATTTCTATTATAATGCCTGTATACAATTCAGAAAAGTATCTTGCAAGGGCACTAGACTCAATTTGTGTGCAAACATACAAAAAACTAGAGATTATTTGTGTTAATGATGCTTCTACAGATAATTCTTTAGAAATTTTAGAGCAGTATGCCGAAAAAGATAGTCGTATAAAAATTATAAGTTATCAAGAAAATAGAGGACAAGGCTATGCGCGGAACTTAGCCCTTGAAAATGCAAGTGGTGAGTATATTGGGTTTATGGACAGCGATGATACTGTTGATGCGACATATTTTGAATATTTAATGAATAAAATGTTAGCTTCCAATGCAGATATAGTTTCTGCAAGAGTTGTTATTTTAGATTCTGATGACAAAATTAGTGCAGCAAGCTGGTTAAAGAATATAGAACCATTACCAACTGAAATTTCTTCCTTAAACGATAGACTTACTTTTATATATGACAGACTAAATGTTTGCCCATATAAGCATCTATATAAAAAAGAATTATTAAAATATAATAACATAAAATTTTTCGAAGGGAAACTTCATGAAGATCAATTTTTTGTTGCATCTGCATTTTATCATGCTGATAAAATAATTCTTGAAAGCAATTCATCACCTGTGTATTACTACTGTCAAAATATTGGGTCGTCGATGAATGACTTAGAAAATGTTGAAAAATATAAAAAAATTGTCTTTGACCAGCTCGACATAATTGAACAAATAATTTTATATTTTACTAATCTTAAACTTTATAATGATTATTTTGAAATTATTTATGCAGATTTTTTAAAGATTATATATGATAGAAGTAATAACATTATGCCTCAGTTTAGAGATGAATATATATCTAAGGCTGATGATATTTTCAAAGGAAATAAAAAGTACTCTGCGTTATTAAAAAAAGAAATTCAGAAAAATAATAAAAATTATTTTATAAAAAAAATATGTAGAAAGGAAATTTTGGGAAAAAGACTCTTATCAAGGGAAATATCACCTTCTCTATGCAAATATAAAATCCTCGGGATTACAATATATAAATCTGAAATAAAAGATTATTATCAATGCAGACATTTTTTTGGAATACGTCTTTATAAAAAATTTAGGTATCAGGATTTTGTTTCTGCGCAAAGTGCTCAGCTCCAAAGTAAGATTCACGAACAAAGCACTCAGCTCCAAAGTAAAATGCAAGAGCAAAGTGCACAGCTCATAAGTAAAATGCAAGAGCAAAGTGCACAACTCGAAAGCAAAATGCGCACTATAGTTGCTGAAGAATCGTCTCGTGCATTGTCTGTATATAGTTTGCATCAAAAAGTTTTTCCTAAATATAAAAATATCCATCAAGGGCAAGATATTGTCGTTGTTGCAACAGGCCCAAGCTTGAATGATTATGTTCCCATTGAAGGGGCAATTCATATTGGTGTGAATAGGGCTTTTTTGCATGAAAATATCAATTTAGACTACTGCTTTATTCTTGATTATCCAAATGTAAAGCCATATATCTCTGCTTTGAATGAATATAAAAGCGGTGAGTGTAAGAAGTTTTATGGTATATTTAAAAACCCCTACGATACTCTCCAAGTGCCTCATTCAGAAGCGTTAGCCGCCAATGCTGAAAGGTTTTATTTAAATTATAATAACTTTGAATATAATGATGATTTTCCACTAGACATATCTACACACGCATTGGCCTCTTTTTGGACAACTACTTTTCAAGCTATCCAGTTTGCTTTATGGACAAATCCTAAAAAATTGTATTTAGTGGGATGTGATGAAAGTGATATGGGACACTTTAATGGCGACAAGCAATTTTTTGTTACAAAATATAGCGATGATATAAAAGAAAGGCATAAGATAATACATGATGATGGGTGGAAAAAACTTAAAAATTTTGTTTCTTTGTATTACCCAAAAATGGATGTTATTTCTATAAACCCTGTTGGTCTTAAAGGGTTATTTAAAGATGTTTATATTTCAAATATTGATGTACATAAATAGCATCCTATATGTAGTGACTATTAAGTTTAATGAGATATAATAATATGAAAAAAATATATTTACATATGGGATTTCATAAAACAGCAACAACATCTTTTCAAGAGACGTGTAAACACAATATTTCTGCTTTGTATAATCAAGGGTATATATACCCTTTGTTCGATAGTGCTGCATATGGAGCAGATTGGCCACGTAATTTTTCGAATCATGGCCATGCCATTTATTCGATTTTTTGCGAGGACCCTAGAAAATATAATCCCAATATATGTATGGGTATTAATGACTATGAAAAATTACATAGTGATTATACTAAAACTCTTAAAGAATATTTCAGTAAAAATAAAAATATAATTATTTCTGGTGAGACCATTTCTTTTTTGCCTATAGCTGGACTTAAAAGATTAAAAGAGTTTTTTGAATCTTTTGGAAAGGAAATAATTCCTCTAGTCGTTGTTCGCAACCCCTATGAGTATCACTGTTCGCTTCATCAACAGTATGCCAAGATGGGCGATTTTTATCATATTTGTCAATGGACATCTCAGATTCAGAAAATAGAGAACATACAAACAGTTTTTCCCCATACTCAATTTTTTCCATTCAAAACTGCTTGTCAGCATCCTGATGGCCCATCAGCATTTTTGCTAGAAAAAATGGGGATATCTTACGATAATATGCAATTTATAAATTCAAATGAAGGAAATGGGAACACGTTAACACGTCTTCAAAATGCAATAAATGAGTATAATCCACGTATTATTGATTATAAATATAATACTGCTCATTATAAAGTTTTAGCTAATACTCCCAAGAATTTTAAAGCTAAGTTTTATTTGACTGAAGATGAATATAGTAAAATTTCTGAAGAATGTGATGCAGAAAATAAAATATTTGAAAATATGTTGGGACTAGATTTTTGTGATTCTAGCATTAAATTTTCTTCTTCAAAAGATTCTTATAAAGAGCTTGCACTGTATATTATTGACATTAATATGGAAAATCATAGGCTTGCATCTTTTGGTATAGAAAACGATAATCTGAAAAAATGCTCGGATGAATTATCGGCAAAAATTGAAGGAATTGAAGGTTCTAATGGCTTCTATCTTCTCAATTTTACTGGAATGATTTTGTATCGTTCGTTAGCTGTATTATGCCCTGGGAAAAAGAAACATATTTTTTCAAATAATTATAGTGAGTATAAAGCTCACTTAGAAAGAATTAGAAGTGTAAGAACAAAACTTGGAAGGTCAGAAACGATAAAAAAGTTTTTGTTATCAAAAATTAAACGATTTTTAAATAGCTGAAATATGTATATTTTTATTTTCGTTTATTTAATAGTTTGTATGTTCTAACAAAGGTTAAATATGAAAACAGTAGCAGTAATACCGGTAAGAGCTGGAAGCAAGCGTTTAAAAAATAAAAACATTCTACCTTTTGCAGACAGTAATTTATTGATTCATAAAATTAGACAGTTAAAGACCTTATTAGGTGCTCAGGTTGATAAAATTGTGGTTTCATCAGATAGCGATGAGATGCTTGATATGGCTTTAGCTGAAGGGGTAAATATTCATAACCGCCCCATAGAATACTGCGATGACAAAACAAAATCTTTTAATGATGTTGTAGAATATGTGGCTTTGGCACAAAAGGAAGATATTATCATGTGGGCACCTTGCGTTTGCCCCATTACCACGCCATTGTCTTACAAAGTAGCCATTGAAACATACAAACAGGTCGTTTTAGAGCAAAAAAAATTTGATTCCCTTATTAGCGTAAAAATTATGAAAGAATATCTTTTTGATGAAACCAAGCCTCTAAATTTTAACCCAAATGCACATGTTATTTCGCAATTGCTCCCAGATTGGAAAGTGGTGACAAATGCTATTTATATTGCCTCTCGTGAACTTATGATTCAAAGAAAATATTTCTATGGTGAGAATCCTTATCTTTATGTTTTGGATAAGCGAGAAGGGATAGATATTGATGATGCAGACGATTTTGAGTTTGCTTGTGCTGTATATCAAAATATGATTAAAGAGGCACGCGATGATAAAAATTCTTGATTGTACTTTGCGTGATGGGGGTTATGTAAATAATTGGAATTTTGGAAAAAAAGCCATTTTAGAAACGTGTGAAGCCCTAGTTCGAGCTAAAATTGACATTGTTGAATTGGGTTTTTTTGAATCTGGCACATATGATGTCAACAGGACTTTGTTTCAAGATGTAAACCAAGTGAAAAAATTCATTCCAAAAGATAAAGGTGAGACTCTATTTTATGGAATGTTTGCCTACAGTAAATTTGATGCTGCTTCTCTACCTGACCACGACGGTTTAAGCCTTGACGGTTTTAGAGTCATTTTTAAAAAAAATGACTGGAAGGCTGCTTTAAGTGTCTGTAAAGCAGTAAAAAATAAAGGTTATAAGCTTTACATTAATCCCACGCATACGTATCATTACAGCGATTTTGAAATGCTAGAGCTTATTGAGGAAGTAAACAAGATTGAGCCTACGGGATTTTCTATTGTTGATACCATGGGTATTATGAAAGGAAGGCAACTTGTTTCACTTTTTTTACTGTTACATAACAATTTGAAAAAAGATATTTCAATTTGTTTTCACTCTCATAACAATTTACAGCTTTCTTTTTCCAATGCAGTTGCGTTGTTCAACCTTAGAGCTCAAAGGGAAATTGTTGTTGATGCGTCCATTTTAGGCATGGGGAGGGGAGCAGGAAATCTTTGCACAGAGCTTTTAATTAACTATGTTAACGAAGAATATAATACAAAATATAATATTCTTCCAGTTTTAGAAATCGTTGACAAGCATATACAACAATTTTTTATTAAATACCCTTGGGGCTATAACTTACCGTTTTACTTAGCTGCTACGCATGAATGTCACCCTAACTACGCATTATACCTTAGTGAAAAGCATACAATAACAATTGATTCCATTAATTCTATATTAAAGCGTATACCATATGATAAAAAAAATAATTATGATAAAGAACTTATAAAAAGACTATATATAGAGTACCAAGAAAATACTATTGACGATTCGCACGAAATTGTAAAACTTTCGAAGGACATAGGGAAAAAGAAAGTTTTAGTTTTTGCTCCAGGAAAATCTTTATTGAATAATTCAAACACAATTTTGTCTTTTATTAGTGAAAATGATGTATATACATTTTCTTTAAATTCTGAAATAAAGAAATATAATTGTGATAAAATTTTTGTCACAAATGCTAAGCGCTTTTTAGAACAAAATAAAACAAGCAACATGTTAATAACTTCAAACATAAAAAATGTTGATATCCCCACACTTAACTATAGTTCGTACTTAAATTCTTCAGAAATGTATGACAATAGCGCATTGATTTTATTATCCGTTTTAATTAAAATAGGAATTGATGAGGTCTATTTTGCTGGATTAGATGGTTTTTCTTCTTTAAATGAAAACTACTATGACTCTGCCCTTGTAAACAATGCAAAGTTAGGTGTATTTGATAAAAGAAATACAATCATGCAAGAAAATTTAAAGAAATTTTCAAAGATGATTAAAATTAACTTTTTAACACCGACAATATATGAAATATAATAAAAATACTATAATTTGGGATGTAGACGGTACCCTTGTTGACTCGAGTCAAGGGTTGATTGCAAGCTATGAACATGTATTTAATTTATTGAAAATTCCGCTCCCATCACAAGTAGAAATTCAATCTTTTATTGGACCGACCCCTAAAAAAATTTTTGCGGAACACTTTGCTATGTCTGAGTTTGAAGCTCAACACGCGATGGATATTTTTAGAGAGTATTATAAAAATAATCAAGTTTACAACGCTGTACTTTATAAAGATATTTTTACTGTTCTAGAAACTTTCAAAGGAAAGGGTTTTAAGCAAGCTATAGCAACAAACAAGCGTGAAGATTATGCCACTCTGCTGTGTAAGCACTTTGGATTTGATAAATTTTGTTTTCCAATTTGTGGCACCGATAGTGCTTGTACAATAACGAAATCTGATTTAATAGCAAAATGTTTTAAAAAGCTTAGTATATACGATTTATCACAAGTTATTATGATAGGTGATACAGTACATGATCAAGAAGCTGCGTGTTCGCAAGGGATTGACTTTTTAGGGGTAGGATATGGTTTTGGATTTTTTAATGATGTAGCAAAAATACAACAACCACTGGATATTTTGAAACACATATCATATGTGTGCTAAATGCTATACCAATTTAAAATAGAAGTGTGCACCAAATATGTCATACAAAATCATTGTGTCTTGCCATAAGCCTGCCTTACTGCCCACGGGTACCCATTATATTCCCGTCCATTGTGGGCGTGCTTTGGGGAGTGCTGTGCACAAAGATGGGGCAGTTGTTGATGAAGATTATAACTGGCTTTTAGAGAATACGGTAGGTGATGATATTGGCGACAATATTTCTTCTTTAAATAGGCAATTCAATGAAATGACGGCTGTGTATTCGGTGTGGAAAAATTATGAAAGTTATGGCAATCCTGATTATATTGGTTTTTGTCATTACCGCCGAATACTTAGCGCTGAAGATGTGGCTGATTTTGAAAATTATGATATAGTAGCTCATTTCGAAACCTATGATGGAGTTATGCAGCAATTTATCTCTAGCCATCATGTGGGTACTTTGGAGACAGTTCTTGAGCATGCAAAGCAATTGTCACCGTATGCGAATATTGTTGAGAAATTTAAAGTTCAAAAAAATGCTTGTTATCGAAATATTTTTCTCATGAAAAAAGAACTTTTTTTTGAATACTGTGAATTTATTTTCCCTCTGTTATTTCAAATACACGCTAGTTTAGACTATGACAAGCTTTCCTTTTATGGGCAAAGAATGCCTGCTTTTATAGCAGAAAGGCTTACCGCATTATTTATGTATAAAAAAATACATGAAGGAAAAAAAATAAAAGAAGTGCATGTGGAGTTTGTTGATGTACCCTTACTGCCTACTGTGAAGCCAGCCTTTCACGAGAATAATATACCTGTCATCTTTGCTTCTGATGAAAATTATGCACCCTATTTATGCGTAACCATAGCCTCCTTGACGGCACATGCAAGCAGTAATAATAACTATGATATCTGTATTTTTGAGCAGGGCTTTACAGACGATATAAAAAATAAAATTCTTGCCCATGGCGCACACAATATTTCAATCCGCTTTATAGATATTTCACCCATTGCCTATAAATATAAGCATGTTAACTTTTCAGTTAATGCGCATTTTACTCCATTAACCTATTTTCGCTTTTTTATACCTGAAGTTTTTAAAAACTATGTGAAAGCTTTGTATTTAGATTGTGATATCATTATTTTACATGATGTTGCAGAGTTGTATCAGGAAGATTTGCATGGATATGCCATTGCGGCTGCAAGGGATGTGGAAATAGTGCGTCAAATTTTTAATGATGTAAAGAAAAATGAATTTTTAAATAATTATCTAACTACTACTCTTAAAATTTCTGTCCATAGCATGTATTTTCAAGCAGGGGTTTTAATTTTAGATATACCTAAATTGATAGAGTTTGACTTTACTCATAAGTGTATTGCTAAATTACAAGAAATTAAGAAGCCAATTTTCGTTGATCAAGACGTTTTGAATAGTGTTTTTGATGGGAATATACAGTATTTTGATATTTCATGGAATGTAGAATGGCATTTACCCATGGTTGCAGAGCTTCTTATAAATGAGCTCCCTAGTGAACTTTACTTAGATTATATGCAATCAAGGAAAAACCCTAAAATAGTACATTATTCAGGTAGTATGAAGCCTTGGAAAGAGCCTCATAGGGCAATGGCACACCATTGGTGGAAATATGCTAAACAAACACTTTTTTATGAAGAAATTGTGTATCGCAATACAAGACAAGTTACTATCCCTCCATTAGGAGCAAAGCTACGACAAAAGGTTTTTATAGTTGCTAGAGCTCTCTATCATAAGGGCTTGCAAGTGCCATTCTTATCATGTATTTTAGATAAGATGAAAAAATACTTTGTATAACAACGTGTTCTTATTGGTGTTAAGTACTGAGTGTTATATCGTGCAATGAATTTTTCTGTACAATCCATACAATTGTCTGCAGTGTGCAAACCTTTACTTATTTAGGGTAAGGGTAAAAGTATTCGCGATTGGCTACATGTGGAAGGTCAATTACGCAGCTGTTGAAAGGGGGGTACAAAAACAGCTTAGGATAATAAGGTATTATCTTGCCGGAGGGTTTGGAACTCGTTTGTAGCTTCTCAAGCTAAATACTGATAGGCAACTTATGCCTATTTATGATTTTCTATCACATAAGTGTTTTGCTATAAGTTGAGCTGTGTGATCTCACTATCTTTTCAATTCTATATCATGTATCATATTCAAAAATTATTAGGGCCAGGTACGCAGTGGAGGGCTTCGCTATGTATACAACATTTTATGTTTAGGCCATGCAAACACGGCAAGGCTTATATGTGGCTTGTCCAGAAGAGATTGCTTGGCGTAAAGGCTTCATGGATGCTATGCAATTACGCACTTGCGGTCTAGCTTAAAAAAATCTGCCTATGGGCAATATCTCTTGGAACTTGCTGATGGCATTAAAGGAATATAAGTAATGGAAGTGATACAAACACCTCTTGAGGGTGTACTGCTCATTAAACCTAAAATTTTTGGGGATGCTCGTGGCTATTTTGTGGAAACGTGGCAAGAAAAGCGGTATTCTGAATTTGGTATAGACTTGCCCT
>CAYJIS010000057.1:0-12513 GCA_964370315.1 uncultured Treponemataceae bacterium | reverse complement strand
GCTCTAAAAAGATTTTTACTGCTTGAGCTACAACTACAGGATTAGTACATGCTGCAGTTTCAATTTTTTTTGGTATCAGAATATTCGGTTTTAGAAGTACTACTTTACCTTGCACATCGGGCGGTGGAACTAATTCCATTGCCTGCCTCAATGCTGCGTAAACAGCATTTTCATCATAGGTAGGGCACTTAGAAAGGGATACATTTTTTGTCATATCGTAATAGTAGTGTTTTGTTGAGAAAAAAACAAGGGGAAACTATACACTTTTTTATTTGTATGGTACACTTAATTTAAGGAGAGATTATGCCACTAGTAGATTTACCTTTAGATGAATTATTGCAATATAAAGGTGTTTCACCTTGTCCAAAAGATTTTGATGAATATTGGCTAAGAGCTTTAAAAGAACTTGATTCTCAAAGTTTAGAATATACACTTGAAGAAGAGGATACTTCCTTTAAAGGAGTTTCATTGTTTCATCTTTATTTTACTGGTGTTGGAGGGGCTAGGATCCATTGTAAATTTTTACGACCAAAAGAAGTAAAGGGAAAAATTCCAGCAGTAGCGATGTTTCATGGCTATCAAGGATCTTGTGGGCATTGGTATAATAAACTTCCACTTGTGTATAATGGTTTTGCCGTTGCTGCTATGGATGTTCGAGGTCAGTCTGGATTATCACAAGATACATTACAAGTAAATGGAAATACTGTTCGAGGACAAATCATTCGTGGACTAAGAGATTCTAATCCCGATACTATTTTTTTTAGAAACGTTTTTTTAGATACGGCACAATTAGTTAGAGTTTTAAAGACTATGGATTTTATTGATGAAACAAGAATAGGGGCAACAGGAAGTTCTCAAGGAGGAGCATTAACACTCGCATGTGCAGCACTTGAGCCAAGCGTAAAAGCTATTGCCTTTGCCTATCCATTTTTGTCAGATTACAAGAGGGTATGGGATATGGATTTAGCCAATGAAGAAGAACCATATAGAGAATTATTTTTACACTTTAAAAAAGAGGATCCTCTTCATGAACGAGAGGATGAATTTTGGAAAAAACTTGGTTATATTGATATACAAAATCTTTCGAATCGTATTAAAGCACAGTGTTTGTTTTTTACAGCATTATTAGACAAAACATGTCCACCTTCAACTCAATTTGCAGCATACAATAAAATTACGGCTCCAAAAGAAATGAAAGTGTATCCAGAGTATGCTCATGATGATTTACCAGGACAAGAAGATTATGTTTTAAACCATTTGTTACAATATGTTTAGGTTTATATATTAAAAATCATACGCATAATTAATGACTACTTGAAGAATTTTACAATCTATCGTACAATACTACAATAATTATAAAGAGGTTACTATGACTGAAAAAAGAAATTTAGCGGAATTGGAAAAGTGTTATTGCGTTTCAACACTACAGTATAAGAACAAAAAGCATTTATTAGTTGCAGCAGAAAAAACTGATAAGTGTAAAATGTTTGATTTAGATGGAAACTTTGAACAAGACATTTGGGATGGTCCTGGTGGAGTTATGACTATGGAACAAGTTCCAAATACTGATGGGCAATTTTTATCAACACAAAAGTTTTATTCACCTAATGATTCGCTTGATGCAAAAATTATCGTTGCAACTCCAAATGAAAATGGAACATTTGATATTAATGTTTTGTTAAACTTACCTTTTGTACATCGATTTGGGATACTTACTCGTGGTGGTGTAAACTATCTTATTGCATGTGCTCTTAAATCTGGGCATGAACATAAAGATGACTGGCGTTTTGACGGCAAAATATTCGTTGCAGTATTACCAGAAAATCTTACTGATTTTAACGAAGAAAATTGCTTAAAAATGGAAGTCCTTGTTGATGGAGTGCATAAAAACCACGGTTTTTCTAAGCTTGAAAAAAATGGAACAGTAGGAGTTCTTGTAGGAAGTGAATCTGGAATATTTGAAATATTTCCACCAGCAAGCGCAAACGATAAATGGGAAGTAGAAAAAATTCTTGACGACCCCGTAAGTGATATGATTGCAATCGATTTTGATGATGATGGTGAAAAAGAATTAATGACGTATTCAAAATTCCATGGCGACCAAATTACTATATACAAAAAAGAGGGTGCAAACTATAAGGTAATGCATTCTTTTGATAAAAAGTATGATTTTTTACATGCAATTGCTACAATGAAATTAAGTGAAAAAAATGTTGCCGTTGTTGGCCATCGTGGTAATGAAATGGATCTTTTTCTCATTTATTATGAAGATGGAGCATTTAAAACAGCAATGGTTGATAAGGCTTGTGGAACTGCAAATGCATTAACATATGTTCACAATAACAAAAATTACATACTTGGAGCAAATAGAGAAACAAATCAAATAGACTTATATTCTCTAACTGAAATACCACGTTAAAAGAAATTATGTAAATTTGCTATGAAAAATATACTGGGCTTACATTTTTATTTGTAAGCCTTTTATGTCACCTATTGCAGATTTTTTCATTCTATCGTAAAATATACTTATGAGTCACGTATTTAATTCTCGCTCTACACAAAAGCAACCTCAAAGAAAAAAAGTCTCAGTCATTAAGAAACTCTTTAGAAATATTGAGAGACTCTTTACTGATGAATTTGTGCAATACACACTTATCCTGTTCAGTATTTTTGTTGTAATTATGGTTGTAATTTTTATGTTTGAACGTGACGCAAACGAAAATATTTCCAGTTTTTTTGATGTAATTTGGTATGCTCTAGTTACAATTACAACAGTTGGGTATGGAGATATCAGTCCAAGTACGGTACCAGGAAGAATAGCAGGAATATTTTTATTATTATTTGGAGTTATTTCCTTTGCTGCAATAAGTGGAAAGGTTGCATCTGTTCTCTTTGATAGGCAATTAAAAAAAGATAGGGGGTTGGTTAATTTGAAAAATATTTCAGGACACTTTATAATTTGTGGGTGGAAGCATGGTTTTGATAAAATTGTTGCGGGTATAATTGCTTCTAATCCCGATTTGCCAAAAGAAAAAATTGTTATCATTAATACTGCTTCATCAGAACAAATGGATATTATAAAGGCTAACCCTATTTTTAATGGAATTAATTATGTAAGTGGTGATTACATAGATGAGTATGTACTGATACGTGCAAATATTAAAACAGCTGATAGGATACTGGTATTAGCTGATTACTCTCAAAATTACTCTCCTCTTGAAATGGATTCTAGAACTGTATTAGCTACCCTTACTATTGTAAACTTAAATCCTAAAATATATAGGGTTGTAGAATTAATGGACCCAAGTTTTGAAAGACATCTTCAAGCAGCTCATTGTGATGAAATAATTTTAACTAGTGATTATGAAAAAAGCTTATTAATTTCAGCTTCAACCGGGATAGGGTTAAGTCATGTTTTAAAAAGTTTATTAACAGAGGTTTCTGGTCATGGTCTTGTGATAGGAGATATACCAAAAAAATACTTTGAAAAAACTTATTTTGATTATAAGACATCACTAAATGATTCAACTAAAGTTTTAATCGGATTACTTGAAAATACAGGTAATTTTTTTCAGCGTAGAAAAGAAGCGTTAGATGAAGCTCAGAAAAACCCCAATATGCAAAAAATTGTAAAAAACCTTCAAAAGGTAAAAAATTTAACAAGCAATGAGCCTGTGCTAACACCTCCAAATGATTATGTAATAAAAGAAAATTCTAAAGCAATTTTCATTTGTGGAAATCGAGAGCTGTATGCTAAAGATTCGGAGGGCAGTCATGATTAGTAATCCAGATTTATATGAGCGACTTAGAAAGATAGAAATATTTGCAGACTTCACTGAAAAGACACCAGAAAATGAACAAATACTTAACGATGTTTGCTCAATAATGACATTACAAGAATTTGAGGCAGGAGAAGTTATAATAAATGAAGGGGATTTTGGAGATTCTTTACATATACTGGCTGAGGGTAGTGTACAGGTAATGCGTAGCACACTTCAAAATGAACGCTTTGCAGTAGTTAATTTAAATGCTGAGCACAATGTATTTTTTGGTGAGATGGCCTTAATTAACCATTCAGAAAGAAGTGCTTCTGTTGTAGCCCTTACCAGATGCAAAACATTTGTGATTTGTGGAAGTTCTTATCTTGAACTTTGTGAGCGAGAACCTTATTTTGGATACAAATCTTTGTATCGAATTGGAAAGAGGCTTGTGGAATCTTTGCAACGTGCAAATAACGATGTAATAACCTTATATCAAGCCTTAGTCGAAGAAGTTGAACAAACAAAATAAATTAAATAAACATTGGAGTTTTTATGGATTCACGTAGTATTTTTCTCAACATTTCACCGTTAGATCACCGGTATTCTCTTTCCGAAGTTGAAGTATTCGATTCTTTATCTTCATATATTTCAGAGCAGGCAGCGGTTATTTCATGTGCTAAAGCGGAAATAGCATTAATTAAAGCGCATTTAAAAACACGTGATATGCTTACTGAAGAAATTGAAAAAGAGCTTGATACTGTTTCATGGACTATCGATCCTTCAAAGGTTTATGAAGAAGAAAAAAAGACACATCACAATATTAGGGCTCTTGTAAATGTATTGCAAACAATGTTGCCAGAGAGTATTCAGCCTTTTGTTCATCTAGGTGCTACAAGCGTTGATATTCTTGATACAGCATTATCTGTGAGGGTGCGTGATTGCATACAACAAGCAATACTCCCAATACTAAAAGATCTTGAAAAAGAATTGTGTACTATTGCAGCGCGTGAAGCTCATACACCGCAAGTTGGACGTACTCATGGGCAACATGCAGTACCCATCACATTTGGTTTTGCTATAGCCGAGTATGTTAGCCGACTTGGAAAATCAATTTTAGAAATAGAAAGATTATCAAAGGACTTACGAGGAAAATTGGCAGGTCCTGTTGGTGCGTATAATGCCCCATCAATGTTGGTTAATGATCCTGAAGAATTTGAAAAAATTTATTTATCCTATCTTGGCCTAAAACCATCTGAGCATTCAACACAGCTTGTTGAACCTGAATATCTTTTAAGACTATTGCTAGAATGTAATGTAGCCTTTGGTGTTATTGCTAATTTAGCTGATGATTTACGAAATCTTCAAAGAAGTGAAATTGGAGAAGTATTTGAATATTTTTCATCTACTCAAGTTGGCTCTTCTACAATGCCCCAAAAGCGAAATCCTTGGAACTCAGAGCACGTTAAGTCACTTTGGAAAGCATTTGCGCCTCGCGTTATGACTTTTTTTATGGATCAAATATCTGAACACCAAAGAGATCTTTCTAATTCTGCAAGCCAACGCTTTGTGTCGGATTATCTGGCTGGATTTACTTTGGCAGTAGAAAGAATGCGTAATATTGTAAGTGGTTTACAAAGTGATAAAGAAAACATGATGAAAAACCTTAATGAAGGTGGTGGAAAAGTAAAAGGTGGCGTACTTGCCGAACCTGCATATATTTTACTTGCAGAAAGTGGTGTATCCGATGCACATGAAGTAATTAGAAAAATTACATTAGCAGCAGAAACTAATGGTACTTCATTATATGAAGAATTAACTAAAGATAAATCGACATACACTGCAATTACAACTCAACTAGAAAAACTTGGTATTGAAGACGCTTCAACTTTTTTCGCAAATCCAGAGCGGTATTGTGGTTTAGCTGCAAAAAAGGCCGGACACTTAGCAGAAAAATACATGGGGTTAATGGGTAATGTCGATTAATGTACAATGTACAAAGGATAATTAGACGAACGTTTTATGTATGAAAACCTTTTTAAGTGCCATAAAAAATCTTGTGGTACTTGCAACAGGTTTTATGCATGTTATAATGTAATGGTAATTTATACATTACCTACATTTCGTCAATATTTGATAAGACTGTTTTATACATTTTTATCATAAAAATAACGCTTAATGACATACCTGCAACTTCTGCTATGGGAAAGGCCCACCAAACATTTTCCAATGTACCTGTTTGAGCAAAAAGCCATGCAACTGGAACAATAAAAACTAATTGTCTTACTACTGATACGCATAGGCTAAGTAAGCCATTTCCAAGTGATTGAAACACTCCACTAAATGTTATGCCAAACCCAGCTAATAAAAACATTAATGACATTATTCTCAAAGCCGGTATTCCTATTTCTACCATTGTTTCAGAGGCATTAAAAAGTGAAAGTAATTCACTTGGAAAAATTAAGAAGATAGATGTAGCTACAACCGTGAATAAAAAAGCGAAAAGGGTACTTACCTTTATAGTTTGTAATACTCGTGATTTATGCTTTGCCCCAATATTATACGCAATAATAGGAACAAGTCCATTATTGAGGCCAAAGACCGGCATAATGGCAAAACTATTTAGCTTAAAAAAGATTCCAAATACAGCAATAGCTGTTGAGCTAAATGCCGCCAATATTATATTCATTGCATATACCATTACAGACCCAATAGAGGCCATAACGATTGACGGAACACCCACTATGTAAATTTTCTTTATTATTTGAAGATCAGGTTTTATGTTTTTTAATGAAAACTGTATTTCCTTATTTATTCTTAGGTTAAAATATATTCCAACGCACATCGATCCTATTTGTCCCATAATTGTGGCAATGGCTGCTCCTGCAGTTTCCATTCTTGGAAAGCCAAATAGTCCAAAAATAAGAATAGGATCAAGGATTATATTGATAGCAACTCCAGACATTTGTATAATCATTCCATAAATAGCTTTTCCTGTTGCTTGCAATAAACGATTAAATGTAACAACAAAAAAAAGACCAAATGAACCATATACAACAATTCTGGTGTAAGCGAGTCCATGTTCTAATATGGTACTATCATTTGTCTGACTTTGAAAATAGGTTGGTATAAAAATGAGGCCCAATATAAAATACAATACATAAGAGCATATTGCCAAAAAAATACCGTTTCCTGCAATTTTATTTACGGCCGTATAATTCTTTTGTCCAAGTTTTAACGATAACAGAGCATTTATACCAACACCTGTGCCAGTAACGGTTGCAATCATGAGATTTTGCACAGGAAAGGCTAATGAAACAGCTGTTAAGGCGTGTTCTCCTACTTGTGATACAAATATACTATCAACAATATTATAAAGGGCTTGTGTTAGCATTGAAAGCATTAAAGGTAGTGCCATTGTTATAACAAGTTTAGGGATTGGTTCTATGCCCATTTTATTTTCAGTTATTGTTTTTTCCATCTGGATATATTAATGGATTAAAAATTTAAAGTCAATGAAAGACTACTTTATTTCTACCTGTTGATTTTGCTTCATATAGATTTTTATCTGCTATTTTTAAAAAGTCTTTTTTTGAATAGGTTTTAACGTATTTTGTAACGCCAAAACTACTCGTGGTAAATTGTTTATTTTCTTTAGACATTTTTTCAAATGCAAAGCGGATGCTTTCAATATTTTCTAATATTACATCTGTATTAGATTCAGTGTATAAAATCATAAATTCTTCGCCACCAACGCGTGCAAATACAGAATTTTTAAGCACAATTTCTTGTACGGTTTTAGCGGCATATATTAATTGCTCATCACCTACGGCATGTCCAAAGGTATCATTAATAGACTTAAAGTGATCTAAGTCAAACATGCACAAGTGTAACGTGTGGATTTTTTCATCAAAAATGGTTAGCGCTATTTCAAATTGTTCATCAAAATAGAGTCTATTATAAGCACCTGTTAAAGGGTCGTGTGTTGAAATTTCAGAGAGCTTTTTATTTTTTTCAAACAGTTCTTTTGTTCTTTCTTCAACTTTTTGTTCAAGACTTTTATTTAGTTCATATACTTCATTGTAAGATTTACTGTTATCTATTAATTTCATAAACATTTGTCCAAAGAAAAACAGTAAAAGAGGATAGTAAAAAATTGGGAATCCAGTAAACTCACCTAAGTATAATATATCTATTGTTATAATAAAAGTAACATAGAGCGTTCTAATTATATTAAACAAGGCAAATCCATTTTTGTGAGTTTTCCAAAAAGAGATAATATGCCAAATTATTAAAAAATTTGTATATAAATAGGTAATTTTTAATACTATTTTTCCTAAACCATAATATAAATTAAAGTTAAATGGTAGGGTAAAAATTAAAAGCAAATAGAGTACTAAGACTGGGTTTGTAAATTTTGCAGGTATTTTCTTTTTACCATCTAAAAGTGACTTTGCTAGTAATAGCCCTACGAAACCACTAAGCAACAATAAGAAAATTTGTGATGAAAAAATGTGCTTATCACTGATAGTAATAAAACTAAAAAGGGACTCTATAATAGTATGCAAATTCTCTGAAGCAAAAAACATTCTAAAGATGAGAATGGTATCAAATAGTGTAATACTTGTAATGGCAATATGCTGAGGGCGTAATATCATAAAAGCAAAGCCATTAAGTGCTATTACAACTAGCATTGAAAATAGAAATGCTTCTACTAAGGTTGACCAAAAAGAAAGAGAATATGCACTCGTTGTTGTAGTTATTATTGGTACTCGTTTAAACAAAGGTGCAGAACCTTCTGTTTCTTTTATAGAGAGTACTATTTCAAAAGTGTTTGTGTCATTCATATAATTTGGTAATGAATATGATTCAAAACTTTTTATGTGCAAATTTTTTAAACTTGTGTTGGTAATGTAATTTTGTTTAATACCATTTACATATACATCAATTGGATTATCAATGTTTTGGATAAACAGAATCATCTCATCTCTGTATGTAAGATTCTCAACACGTAACTTAAAACTAGCCGTGTTTATTGCTTGATTAAAATTAGTAAGTGGGATTTCTATATAAGATGGATTATGTAACTTTTGGAGTTCATCTGAGTTTGAAATGTAAACATTTGGATAGTATTCCCAGTTTCCAAAAAGGGGAAAAGTAGTAGAATTTAGGCTGTGTTTAGAGAAGTCAATAGACCCATTTACTGCGTGTATCTCTTGAGAATAAATAATATTTGGTACAATTCTAAATCCCAAAACTAGAATAGTAAGGATAATAAATATGCTAAAAAATATAGAGATGGTTTTTAATAAATTTGCAATTTTTTTATTAATACAATACTCCTAGACTTTATATATAATTTTAGCATAAAAAATACGTTCTATACAAGTGTTAAAAACGTAAAATCAATTAAAATGTTAGCTTGCAATTATTAATAAAATGTACTACTATTTTTAGTATGACTTACTCTAATAAACTAATTACAATTATGATTGCTTTTGTTTTTTGTGCCTTACTTATAGCACAGGGAAAAGGAGATCATACTCCTGTTGCTCAGCTCGTTCGAGCCAGAGATTTGCATTCTAGACCTGATATCATTTTAGAATCATATAAAAATGCGTATCCAGATAAAATTAAAGACGTAATTAAACAAGATGACGATTGGACTGTAGTACTTCATGATGGAACTATTTACTATTGGGCAAAAGGACGCCTTCTTACTGCAGAGAAAAAAGACAATTGGGAAGAATATCGACCGTACCAAATTTGGGCATATAGGGCAGACCCTCGCGACCCTAGTACTTACTCTGAAGAATATATTGAAGAATTACGAAACAGAACTTCTAGTGCTGCAAGGGGCACCCCTCAACTTCCACAAGATGTAGACTTTTGGCAAGAATTATTTGAAGTAGGAGACAGAGCTCAAACAGAGGCAAGTTTGGTTAAAACAAGCTTGTTTGGAATGACGGTAACAGTAAATAAAACGCTACTAGGTCCATTTGAAAAAATTGAAAAAGAAGTAAATGAGATTGCCAAAACTGATGAAGAGGTACAAACTTTTTTAGATACGCTTAGCTCAGTTAGCGGCTATAGTTGGAGATATGTTGCGGGTACAAACCGCTTGAGTAATCATAGTTATGGATTAGCAATTGATATGCTGCCACAAGGGTGGGGTAATAAAATGTTATATTGGAGTTGGGTAAGAGACTATAATGATGACTGGATGCTTGTTCCTCAAGAGGATTTATGGACCCCGCCAGAAAAGGTTGTACAGGTTATGTTCGATAATGGGTTTATTTGGGGTGGAACATGGGCCATATATGATACCATGCATTTTGAATATAAACCAGAATTAATTGAAATAAATAAAAGGGTTATTTTTGACTAAAAAAAAACTACATTCAATTGAATGTAGTTTTTTTATATATGCTCGTTATTGTTTAGATACGGCATCTTGTATGGCTGTAATTACTCCAGTAGAAGTTCCTGTAGCTCCTGCAATAACATCTAAGGTATCTGCTCTGCCTGTAAGAACGGCTTGATCAAGTACTGCCTGTGCAGTTGGAAGAGAAAACTCAGAATCTGATATTAGTAAAAGCCTTGCAGCAACAATTGTATCATTTTCTATAGTAACTTGAACACTTAATGGTCCTTGATATCCTTCCCCTGTTCCTATATAGGTATTGCCTCCAATACCGGCATCAGAAGATATTTGCTGTAATGATGTAATAAGGGCATTTGAAGTAGCTGAGGCTCCAGAAACAATATCAAGATTATCTGCGTTTCCATGTGTAATTGCCTGAGTGAAAATAGTATCTGCACTTTGAGGAAGGAACTCTCCTTCTATGGCCTCGTGTACATGAACACCGACAATTGCACCATCAAAAATAGTAGCCTCGACCATAATTGGTCCATAAAACCCATCAGAACTTGCGGTATATGTTTCCTTTCCCATAATTCCTGCTTCAGTTGATGCTTGTTTTAATGCAGTAATAAGGGCATTTGAAGTCATTGTAGCTTGAGAGACCGTATCTATATTAAATGGATTCCCATTTGCAATAGCTTGAGAAAAAATTGTGCTTTCGCTCTCAGGGACTCTCTCTCCTTCTGGATATTCAAGCACTTTTGCGTCTGTTATAACGCCCTCTTCAATGTTCACTTCTATCGTAATGGGCCCAGCGCGACCTTGACCTATAGCGGTGAATGTTGTCGAGGATTGTAATGAACTAAAATATACAAAACCTAAAATTAAAGCAAGTGCAATAACTACGTAAGTTATTCCTGCTACCCATGAAAAACGTTTTTCTCCCATAATGCCTCCATCAAGAAAAATTATCATTTATAAAAAAACAATCAAAATATAAAAAAGTTACAACTAATTTGAATTTAAAATAGTTATTTCTACTCGTCTATTTCTGGCCATGTTCTCAGGGCTATTGTTTGGAGCAATAGGATCTGTTGCTCCAAACCCTTGTGTTGTAATGCCGTTTGCATCCCTTACACCATTCTTGATAAGCTCTTGTGCAACAGAATTTGCTCTTTGTTCTGAAAGAACTTTACGCCCTTGTTCTGTGCCGGCAAGTGCTGTATGACCAGAAATAAGTAAATCGTTACTTGGTAGTGTTTTTAATATTTCGGCAATTTTTTGTATTTTAATTATTTCGCTCTCTTGTAATATTGCTGAGTTTGGTTCAAATTGAATATTTTCCAAACTTATAGTAATTCCTTCAGGGGCAATATGTGCACTAATGCTATCGAGGTCTAAATTATCTATTTGGTTTTGTACGTCTTCAAGTGTTGTATCTACTTCACGTTTTGCAAAATCGGTTATTTGTGCCTTGGCACTACCTATAAACTCAATTCTATCCCCAAGAGATGTTTCCATAATGATTCGAAAATCTTCTGTGTAGTGATCTAAATATCCTTTTTCAATATCCCAATACAGGGTTTGATTTGAGTTTACCATTGTTAATACAGGAGTATTCTCTGTGTTATCTACTTGTACGGGTGGCTCATAAATTAAATTATATGACACATAAAAAATATGAAACTCATTTTCATCAACGATTTCTGTTCCTGCGTATTTATAATTTGCAATAAAAGGTATGCGAAATGGTTTTTCAATGCCAAAACTTTCTCTAAAGTCATGAACTTCTTCACCTTGTGCCGTCCATGTGTCTCCTATTTGTATATCTTTATCGGGAAATACCGGTACATTTCTCACAACAGGCATAAAGGCATTTTCATCAAGAATATAATTTCCAAGTCTGTCTCTCGATATAATACTAAAATAGTTTTGGGTATTTACGATGTCTTCATATCCATCTGGAAATGATGCAATTTCTGTAGTTTCAAAACTCGTTTCTATTCTCCCACTGCCATCTGATTGTGCTTCGCTTTCTAAAACCGAAATGTCGTTTGTAATATATGCATCATGACTTTTTATGCCATTTACAAAAACCTCTTCTTGTACTTCAGATAAAATAGTGTAAGTGTGCCCAGTTGTATATTTAAATTCAAAACGAATTGCAAAAGCAGGAATGCAAATACTAAAAAATAAAATACTAAAAACAAGTAGCTTTTTTGCCATTGAAAAACTCCTCAATATGTGGTACAGTTCTATTATGATTATCGACAATAAATATACAATAGCTTATACCCCAATGTATAGCCACATGGATGCAAAGGCACGAATTGCATCTTTTTCACTTATGAATTTAACACAAGACCTTGCATCGGCTCACTACAGTACAGG
>CAYJIS010000056.1:0-12654 GCA_964370315.1 uncultured Treponemataceae bacterium | reverse complement strand
GTATGCTTTTTGTTCGTAAAGCATAATCATGAACTTCATTCAAAAATGAGTGTATTGAATCAAAGACTGATGATGACCATCTTCGAATGTATCTTCATTCTGACTCTGCCTTGCACTCAATGCTTGTAAGTAGTAACAATAGTGCTAAGTCTCACGAAGTAGCAAATAATAATGGTTATACTACAACCGATGTGATGCATGCCGCACGCCCTGCAGATCATGGAGTTAAAAAAGGTGATGCTAAATTTGAATGGTTTAAGATTACCAATGCAGAAACTCCTTATACTATGCTTGGGGTAGTTGAGCACAAAACCATTGATATAATGTATCAAAAAGAGCGCCATATACATGCGAATACAGTAAATAGATTTGCGAATATTTATGTAGCGGCAGAAAATGATGCAGATGCAAAAGCTTTAGAATCTAAGTTTCAAAAACAATATGATACATTTATTGATACGGCTGATAAAGAGCATATTGCCGATAACATTGTTATTGGTACTGTGGCGGAATATAAGGAACACTTTGGTGTTAATGTAGATATGAAAAGAAGCTCTTATGTCGGGCTTAGCTTTATTTGCGAAAGCCTTGATTATGTAAAGAATGTTATTGCAGAAAAAGGTTACAAAGCAACTGTATCTGAAAAAAAAATTGTAATAGACTTTACAAAAGAAATGAATTTGTTTTTGGTATTCGAAAAATAAACAATTAAAAAAAAGGGTTCACTACGCAAGTAGTTGAACTCTTTTTTTAGATCCTTCTACTTAAATGCCACATATCTAAATCCTAAAAATTATTAATTATTAATTAACTTCCTGCATTCCATATAAAATCGTTTTTCATCGGCTTCGCCCATCGAAAAACTTTTACGTGGAAGAGGGCCATTGTTTTTAATTGTCTCAAAGAAGGAGTCTTTTTCTATTGGAGGCAAAAACAATGAAAGTGTTTTATCTTGTTTTGCCAGCCTACTAAGTTCTTCACTTCCATGTATGTAGTCAATTTCATAATCTTGTAAATTCTCTAAAAACTCATCTATTAGTGGTTGAAGGAAACTAACCAAAAGGCCCTTTTTATCAGTGCATATGCATGTATAACGCATAGATCCTTCTTCTGTATACATTAAAGCAAAACTAGAAGGGTTTTTTGAAACAAAAAGATCAACTTCTTCAAATGTATCAAAACTTTTGCATTCTACATCCCATTTCTCTTTTACAAAAGAAATAAATTTTTCACTTGTTATATTAAATAAAACTCTATGGATTGGTTCAAATGTTAACCCTGTATCAAAAATGTTTACAATTTCGACAAGTGCAAATCGTGCTTTTGCATTTTCACTATCAGTACAATGTTTTTTTTCTTCTTCCCATACTGTTTTTGCAGTTGCAAGAGAGTGATTCCCATCTCCAACTGCAAACATAAACACAGAACCATCTGCATCTGTGTTATTATCCGATATGTGTTTGAGAGAACAATCTATAGCTGCAAAATCTTCTTGTGAATTAATCAACCATCCTGAAATATGTCCCCCATTTAACATTAGGTCTGTATCGTATTTTTTTTCGTTACGTGAAACTTTTAATCCAATTTTTTCTATGAGCACATTATCGGGGTCATTAACTAAAAGCATTATGTGAGGTGTTTCCAAAGGGGCGCCTTTTCTAATTGCGATTCTAGGTGGAATCCTGTCAATAATTGTAGCTTCGGTAGAACGAATCAGGTTTTTTGTAAACGGTTTCCAGTCATATGAGTCTAAATCAATTGCAACAACTAAACCCTTTCGAGTTCTTCCAAAGGCTGTTTTTCGTTCAATGTACATAAAACCCTTGGTTTCATCAAAAATATCTGAACTAATGTAGTTTTTCATTGTTGAATGAATTGTTTGTACAAGGTTTTCTTTTTTTTCTATGTTATGCAAATACACTTCAGGCAAAATGATGTGTGCTGTTGAAGGTTCTTTTTCTGCAATAGAATAAACATTATTCCAATATTCATTATCTTGCGTGTATTGGTCGCAAGCAATGACTGCCCATTTTTCTAAATTAAAATCTTTTTTTGGTAATAATAGTTTTGGAATTTTTATTCCATATTTTTTTAACAAATCCATAAGAATAGTATACCGAAAATAAAAAGACTATGCTATACTGTTTTAGTAAGGATTTTGATTTTTTATGGCTGATATGAGATTTGATTATACGCAAAAAATGCAACAACAGCTCAAGCTTTCTCCTCAGATGATTCAATCAATTGAATTATTGCGCCTACCTGTTGAAGAACTCTGTGATAAAATATATCAAGAAGCCGAAAAAAACCCAGCAATTGAAATTGTGAAAGATGCAGACCTTTCTGTTTTATCAGTTAGCACAAAAGGGGCAAGTCGTTTTGATAGTGATAGCGATAACTTTCAAGCTTTTTTAGAAAATACCGCAGGTCCGCAAGAAACTCTTCAAGAACATTTGCTTTTTCAATTATCTTTGCTTGAAATTACAGAAAATGAGCGCTACATAGGGGAAAAAATAATTCAAAGTCTTGATGAAAATGGATTTAATTCTGTCCCACCAGTAACATTGCTGGAAGAAAATGAAAACACCCAAGTGCTTCAAAAAATGTTAGATATTATTCACGATTTAGAACCACAAGGGACTGCATTTAATTCAATACAAGAAAGTCTTGCATTTCAGGCAAGTAAATCTTCCGATTCTTCACACTTGGTGCAAGAAATATTGCAAAATCATTTTTTACTATTAGAGAAAAAACGACCAAATCTCATTGCACGACATCTTAATGAAAATGGACTGACATGTAGTAGTGAGCAAGTAGAACAAGCCCTTGCGTTTATAAAAACACTCGATCCCTATCCAGCTCATCAATTTAGCGTTTCTAATACTCAAATCCAATATGTTATACCAGAAATTCGAGTAAGAAAACAGAATGAAGCAGGTAACCAAGATCAAGAAGACGAAAGTCTAATTATAGAATTTTTAAGAGGAACAATTCCAGAAATAATAATATCAAACGTATATACTGAATTGATCTCACAAAATGCAGAAAAAACAGAACATCAATTTGCAGTAGAATCAGTACATAGTGCAAAACAGTTTATGAATGCTCTAGCTTTTAGAACTAAATCAATATATGATGCTGTTAAAATTATTGTAACGAAACAAAAAGACTTTTTTTATAAAGGGCCAGGGCATTTAATTCCACTAAGACAAAAAGACATAGCACAAGAAATAGGTGTGCACGAGACAACAATTTCTCGTATTGCAAATGGCAAGTACTTACAATGTGACTGGGGGATTTTTGAACTTAAATATTTTTTTACAAATTCGGTGTTGCAAAACTCACATGACATTGATATACAGGGTGGTGATTCGAAAGAATCTATAAAGCATAGACTTTTATTGCTTTTAAAAGATCATGAAAAGTCAAGTGGAAAAAAGTTATCTGATTCAAAGCTCACACAAATGCTAAACGACGAAGGGATAGATATTGCCAGACGTACCGTTGCTAAATATAGAAGTGAACTAAATATTGAATCTTCATTTGACCGATTGTAAATTTGGGTGTATAATATTTATAGAAGAGATTGCTATTAGAGATTGATTTTTATAAGGAGGTATTCAATGAATACAACAATTAATGCGATTGGATTTGACTTAGATCAAGATCAAAAAGATTTGATAGAAAAAAAACTCGAACGTATTAAGTATGGAGATGACTTAATTACCGATTTATCATTTAAAATTAAAGAAGATAAAAAATATATTTTTGAAAGCACAATTCATTTTAGATGGGGAGTTGTTGCACATGTATCTGCAGATGATTATGAGTTTCAAGCAGGGTTAAATAAACTCATCGATGTATTGGATCAAAAAGTAAAAAAAGAAAAAGATAAAATACAACGATAGGTCTAAGCCTGCCTTGTCGGTAGTAGAATACCTTTACGAGCAGGCTTTTTAGAGATAAAATTAATTAATAATTATCTCCAAGCGATTGAATAAAAACACTATTCAGTGTATAGTTATATTATGGTTGAAGAAAAAACATTTACAGTATTGGATCTTCTTAACTTGAACTTAAAAGGGCATGATGATTTACATTTATCATGTGTTGCAGGAAGAAAAGGCCTTTCACGCAGAATTACTATTACCGACTTAAATAGACCTGGACTTGCACTATCTGGTTTCTATGACTCTTTTGGGTATGCACGGGTGCAAGTTTTTGGCCAAGGCGAATGTACTTATTTGTCAAAACTTGTTGAGCAAAAAAAACTAGAAGCCGTAGAAACGTTTTTTACATATGATGTGCCATGTTGTGTTTTTACACATGGAATAAATCCGCCACAAGAATTTGTTACATTAGCAGAAAAAGCAAACTGCGCTGTGCTTCAAACTTCTTTAGCATCAACCGATTTTTCGAGTAGAATTTTACGTGTTTTTTCTGATATATTTGCTGAACACAAAGTAGTGCATGGCGTATTTATCGAAGTGTTCGGTATAGGTATAATAATCACAGGAACATCGGGCGTAGGAAAAAGTGAAACAGCACTAGAATTAGTTCACCGCGGCCACCGTCTTGTAGCAGATGATGTAGTTGAAATACGCTGTGTAAATGGAAATATCCTCTTAGGAAGAGGTCCTACAAAAATGATTAGCCATCACATGGAAATTAGAGGTTTGGGAATTATAAATATTCAACAATTATATGGGGTAGGGGCTATTCGTGAGCAAAAAGAAGTCCAATTAGTTGTTAAATTAGAAGAATGGAACCCTGAAAAGGTTTATGATAGACTTGGAACGAGCGACAATACCGAAGAAATACTTGGTGTTAAAATTCCAACTATAGAAGTTCCTGTAAAACCTGGTCGAAACATTCCAATTATTCTAGAAACAGCGGCAATGAATGAACGTTTAAAAAGCATGGGTTATCACTCAGCTAGAGATTTTAACCAAAATGTGCTTCGTTGGATAGAAAGCTCTGAGAATCAGTCTCAGTACTATGGTCCAGAGGATTTGTATTAAATAAAAATGCGATGTTCTAAAATTATTTAAATTTTAGCGTTGCAAAAAGATATAAGAGTGTGTATACTATACATAAAGATAAAAAAGTGCTTTAAGGAGTATATGGTGGTAGAAAAAATTGTTAGTGTTCAAAATCGAGCGGGCATTCATGCACGACCAGCAGCATTAATTGCGCAAACAGCAAATAAATTTGTATCAGAAGTTTTTATGACTAAAGAAGGTATGGAGATTAATGCAAAGTCAATAATGGGTGTAATAACAATGGCTGCGGCTTATAATACTTCTATTTTAGTAAAGGTTGACGGCCCAGATGAAAATGATGCATTAGCAGCTATATGTAACCTTTTTGATACAAGGTTTGAAGAGGATTAAAAGCAACCAATATGAAGGAGCTGACTTTTCGACAACAAGAAATTCTTCGCTTTATTACAAGTTATTCAGAAGAACATGCATGTCCTCCGACGGTAAGGGAAACAGCTGAACACTTTTCAATATCAATAAAAGCAGTGCAAGATCACTTTTCTGCATTGCGTAAAAAGAACTATCTTGCGCCAGCACAAGGGCGTTCAAGGGCTCTTAAAGTATTGGGAAATTCTAATGATTGTGAACAACGAAAGTCATGCATTATTCCTGTTTTGGGTAGTGTAGCAGCAGGTAAACCTATTTTTTGTGAAGAAAATCATTCTGGAAACGTTAGTGTTCCTTCATCTATGGTGCAAGGTGGAAGTGAATATTTTGCTCTCTATGTAAGCGGCGATAGTATGATTAATGCAGGCATCCTTGATGGAGACATAGCGGTAATCAAAAAGCAAAATGATGCAACTAATTCTCAGATAGTTGTAGCTCTCATTGAAGATTCAGTAACCTTAAAAAGATTTTACAAAGAAACATCTCGTATTCGGCTTGAACCTGAAAATTCAAATTATAAACCAATCTTTTGTCAAGATGTCCGAATTTTAGGCATATTATCTAATATCATAAGGAATTATTAGTGGCAGCTCAAAATCCGAAAAATCAAGCTCCCGTATGGCTTTTTTTAGGACCTGAAATTGGCAATAAAAATGATGAGATAAATCACTATAAGCAAAAAATAAGAAAAATGGGTGCGGTAGACGAAGATGTTTTCTATGCAAATGAAACGCCTGTTTCGCAAGTCTTATCGTTATTACAAAATGGATCGCTTTTTTCTGCAATGAGATTTGTTGTTTTTCGGGGCGTAGAGACAATAAAGAAAAAAGAAGACATTGCTTTGCTTGCTGAGTGGGTTACTAGTCAGGAAAAAAAATCACCAGAAGAAAACACGTCATGGCTTTTTTTAGTTTCAGATGACATATCAGTTGACAAAAAACTTGAAGGGGCAATACCAAAGCAAAACAAAAAAGTTTTTTGGGAAATGTTTGAAAATCAAAAAAATGACTGGGTACGCAATTGGTTTTTAAATGAAGGTTTTTCAATTGATGCAGATGCTATTGATACAATACTTGATTTGATAGAAAACAATACAGAAACACTGCGAAGTGAATGTTCTCGGTTTTCGCTATGCTATAAAAAAGGTCAGCATATAGGAGTTGATGAAGTTGACTCTGTTCTTAGTCATAGTAGAGAAGAGTCCGCTTTTACTCTTTTTGCGAGTCTTTGTAATACAGAAAAAAGCACTCAAGAAAGATTAAGTGCATCCTTAGCAATTTTACAGCATATACGAAATTCCAAAGAATCTTCGTTTGTTCCACTTATTGCTGCTCTAACGCATTGTTTTCGAAAGCTTATGCTTTGGCATACATTGCATAGCAATACTATAGCAAGTGATTTTGATTTAAAAATTAATGGTTTTGCTAGCAAAAAAATGCAAACTCAATATACGCAAGCGTCAAAGCTTTGGAATCAAAAAGAAACAGTTTTGTGTTTGTCTTTATTGTCAAAAACCGATATGAGTATTCGAACAACGGGGAATATGGTTGAGGAAACTCTTTTACAAGAGCTTTTATATTCCCTAGTTGTAAAAAAAGGCAGAGAGCTACAAATCTATACCGTTTAATAAGTCCTTAAGTATTTTTACTTCCTCACCAGTAAGAGATATGCCTTTACTCATTTTTTCACCATCCGGTGCCCATGAGCGAAGGTCGTATTTTGCAGGTCTACCACCCCATGAAACACTGGTTAACTTTGTTTCCCATCCAGATTTGTTAGTTGAAAGAACGCCAAATTCTTTTTCAATTGTAAATGTAAATTCATTATCCATTGTGATTCTCCTTAGTATATATTATAACGATTTTATAGGTTTTTAACATAAAAATCAAAGAAAAATGTAAAAAAAATGTTGCATTTGTTCTAATATTATTGTATTATGGTAATAGGGGATAGAAGGGATTTAGGGTTCTTTTTAGACTTTTATGAAATAGGTATTTCGATGGAAGAAGAAACTCTAAAAAACTATGCGTAATGTTTATTTATGCATTACATAAGTTACTAGGAGGCTTATATGAGAAAATGGATTTTAGCAGGAATGTGTGTCTTAGCACTATCTCTGTCTGCTTGCAAATCAACTGACGGAGTGGGTGATTTAGCAACACAAAATGAGCAATTAAAGCTAGATATAGAAGGGGCTCGTGAAAGAGCTGTTGCTGCAGGAGCAGAGCACTATTTCCCTGTTGAATTAGATGTAGTTGATGTGGTATCTTCTGAGGCTCATGTTGTTTATGAAGAAGGCGGAGATGAAAAAGAATTCAACAAAGCTGCTACAGATATATTAAATCAATATAGAGCATTAGAACAAAGTGCAATAGCGGCTACATCACGTGATAGAATAGATGCACTAGGATTTGTTGATTATGACCCTGCAAGTTATGAAGCAGGTGGACTTGCCTTAGATAAAGCTACGGACTTATTTAATTCTGGGGCAGATGGAAAAGAATATTATGATGCAGCAAAAGAAGCTGCTGATGCATATTTGCTTGTATTAAATACAGCCTTTGCTTCATTGGCTAACGAAGAACGAAATAAGTTTTTAGCAATAAAAGCGCAAGCAGATCAAATTAAGGCAGGTGTTGCAGATAAAGATAACTATTCTGCTGCAGTAGTATTCTTTACACAAGGTGACAATGACTTAAAAACAAATAATGCAGAAAGCGCATATGAAAACTTTAAAATTGCACTTACAGATATGACTTTTGTTTACGAAACAGTAGTAGAAAAGAGAATGCTAGCAGAAGAGGCTATTGAAAGAGCAAAGCAAAGAACTGCACAAGCAGAAGAGGTTGCAGTTGCAGCTGATTCGATAGTACCACTTGCTGATGTTGAAGCATTAGATGCTGAAAGTGAAGAAGTAAACGAAGGGGGCGAATAATGAAAAAGATTTTACTAATTACAATTGCTTTACTTTGCGTTGGGGTTTCTTCCCTTATAGCACAAAGCTACGCTAATAATGAGTACGCACGATTGGCTCGACAATATACAGCGCAATCAGAAACCGCATTCGACAATGGAGAATATGATTTATCAGTTGAATATGCTGTATTAGCTGAAGAAAATGCTGAATTGTCAGAGCTCTATATTTCAGAAATGCTTGCAAAGTATGAAGCAAATACACGCCTAATCTATGCACGAAATAGAGTTGTGTATGCTAGAGGAATTCAAGCAGAAGTATACTATCCGATGGCATTTGAAACAGGTGAAAAAGCGCTTGAAAATGCAGAGTTAGCATATGATATTGAAAACTGGGCAACAGCTACATTATATGCAGATGAAGTGCTCGCAGCTTTGGATGGTATCAAAGAAATAAAACCACTCCCAGAATATTATGTTGTTACACCATGGGCAACTTCAAAAGACTGTTATTGGAATATTTCTGGTAAGTCATTTGTTTATAATAATCCATTGCTTTGGGAAAATTTATACCAAGCAAATAAAGATGGTATGAGTGATCCTAATAATCCCGACTTGATTCATCCAGGTATGAAAATGCAAATTCCTAGTTTAACTGGTGAAATTAGAGAGGGTGTTTATTCACCAAGCGTTTCTTACGATACTTACGGTGCACAATAATACATAATGCAAAGGCATTCAGTTAATACTGAATGCCTTTTTTTTACAAATCATTTTTTTTGTAGTGGTTTAAAAGTATATTAAATCTATTATACAATTCTGTTGTAAAGCAACTGTTTTCGTGTAGGGTTATGTGTCACTAAAGTTGACTTGCGAGTTTATATTTTTTCGTTTTGAATATACAGTAATAGAGCTGTAGACATTAATGCATGCGTGTATGGTTTTTTACCCATACTTGTTATTACTTCCCGCACTGGAACAGCCTTAAAGCCGACATACTCGTCATGATCTAAATTAAGTGAATGGGTATTGGTGAGGTTTTTTGCTAAAAAAATATGCAATGTATTTTTAAAAATTGCAGGATTTGGGTTTAGGCTACTGAGATGAATCAAATCATTTGCTGCATACCCGGTTTCTTCTCGTAGCTCTCTTTTAGCACCAATAGAGGGATCCTCACCCCGTTCAATAACACCACCCGGGAATTCTATGCTCAGTTCTTCACTTCCGTGGCGCCACTGTGAAACCATCAAAAAGCATTCTTCATCTATGCCATATTCTTTTTTTGCTTGATCCGCACTAATTACGGGGATTGTTATGACCCAATCAGGAGCTTCAACTACAATAAAATGGGATTCCTCTCCGTCGGGAGAAATTGCTGATTGGTTACATATTTCCATTATTCGAGCATTAAAGATTTGAGTTTTTTCTTTTGTTATCCAAGTAAGATTTTCTTTCATTTTTCCCCCAGTTGTTAAAAAAAACACCATAAAATAACTTGTGTTTTTGCCATACCCCATGTATAATATAAGTAGGGTTATTTGTCAAGGCTGGCAAAGATCAAACTATGATACAATACTTGAGTATGAGAAATGTAGGAGGGTATTATGGCTATAATCGCTATTTCCAGACAGGTTGCTGCACTTGGGGATGAGGTTGCTAATGAATTGGCAAAAAAGTTAAAATACAAATTTATTGGCAGGAAAGAAATTGAAAGCAAAATAATTGAATTAGGGTTTCCAAAGGAAAAATTAGAAAAATATGATGAAAGAAAACCGGGTTTTTTTGCTTCTCTAGCAAAAGACAGAGATGAGTATTTAGATTATTTGCAAACTGCAGTTTTAGAAGCCGCCTCGATGGGGGACTGTATATTAATTGGCCGTGGTGCATTTGTTATTTTGGAAGATGTCCCAAATCTATTATCGGTTCGTTTTGTTTCAAAAGACGATATACGTGTAGAACGTCTCATGAATGAGTTTAATTGGGATGAAAAGCAGGCAATAAAACGAATTGAAGAAAGTGACACAAACAGAGAAGGTTTTCATAAAAGTTTTTTTAATCTTTCGTTAAGTGATGCATCTCAGTTTCATATGGTATTAAATACGGGTACGTTTACCCAAAAAACAGCTGCATTAGTTCTAGGTGAAATGGTCTCAAACCTTATTACACCACAACTTGATAAACAAGGTGAAAAGAAAATACAAGAATTATTACAGGCTCAACGTTTGGTTAATGTACTTGTTTTTGAACATCATTTAAATATTAATTTTTTGAGAGCAGTGATTGATGGTGATACTGTTACACTACAAGGAATTGCAGATTCTGCTGTATTGGTTGAGAATGCCATTTCTCTTTCAAAAGAAATTATGCCCGATAAAAAAATTGAGTCGGCAATAAGTATTGTGCAAGATTTTAAGGCGTATCCATAATTCATGACTGATTTGTTTGATTTATTATCAATATTTTTTGTAGTGAGTTTTGCAGTTTCAATTGCATGTCTTTTTTCTTGGTTGAAACTGCATGTTAGTGGTAAGTATGTTAGCTCAGATAGTGCATATAAAATGTACAGACGATGGATGGAGTTTTTTTGTATAGCTCTTAGTGTTGCTATTGCATGTATAGCCACATTGCTAATCGCAACTGATTGGCAGTTTATATTGAGTACTTTTAGTTTAATTGATGGAACATATTACACTATCTTATTCTTATTATCCTTTAGCATAACACTTTTTTTTAAAATTCTTATACCTGTTATCATACCGTTGTATGTAATTTATTATGGTTTTTTTATGTTTCTCTTTATTAATTCGTATTCTACTTTGCCCCAAGAGTATGTAGTTACGGTTTCTTCAGGAGATATCGTGTGCGTTCAAGGGGTAACACTATCATACAAAAATTTATTACCATTGCCACGTTATTGGGTTTCTGATGTAGTTTTTTTAGAAGATGATTCGCAAATTGGAAAAAAATCTACAATGCTTTTTTCAAAAACTATATCAGAGTTAAATGATGGATCAGTATTGCAAAGAATTGTGATACTTGCGTCGAGCATGATTATGCAGGGACCAGAGCTTCAAAAACAGTTTATTGTTTACGGTGATGATTTAAATGTTTCTGAAAAAGATGTAACGCTTAGTTTTTATAAACAGAATTCTGTTATGACTTTAGAGACTTATTGATTATCAATGCTCGTATGTTGATTATTTTTTTGTTTTTTGATATTATGACCAAATGAGAATATCAGATGCTTTTACATGGGTAAGAATAATTTTTGCCCCACTTTTTTATTTAATATACATGATACCCGAGTGGACTGGAAATTTTGTGATTGCATCAGTGGTTATTTTATGGCCATTTCTCCTTTTTGCAGAGTTTACTGATTTTCTAGATGGATATTTTGCTCGAAAAAACAACGATATTAGTGATTTTGGAAAATTTTTTGACCCATTTGCTGATGTTGTTTTGCATGTAACAGTGTTTTTTTGCTACGTACACTCTGGGTATATGCCAATGTGGATGTTGGTGTTGATTGTTTTGAGAGAAATGTCTATCCTATTCATAAGATTGTTAGCTCAAAAAGAGGGTTTTTCGATGGGCGCAGTTATGGGTGGTAAGATAAAAACGGTTTTGTATGTGCTTGCAGGCTTTTTTTCTTTGACTTTAGAATCGTTTTTTCGCTTAGGATTTGAGAGCTCTATTTCAATAAGTACGCTAATTACTGTAAATGTTGTGTTCTATGCTATCTGTGTTCTAGCTTCTTATGCATCTTTTGCAAATTACGTAGTGCTGTATTTTAAAGCAAAAAATGCAAAATAAAATGTATTTTTCTAACTAAGTACAAAAAATGCTACGTTTTTTCGCTAAATAGCTTCGATTTTAGAGATTTATAACGAAAAAAAGTAGTTTTTCCAAAAAAAAGAGCAAAAAAGTGAAAAAAGTTTAAAAAGGGTGTTGACACTTAATAGGGCTTTATGATATATTATCAACACTCGCCGCTGATGAGTAACAGCAGAAGGTGAGAAGAGAAACTTGAGAAATAAATAGGGAAGGAAAGAAAGATAATTAAACGAAAGTTTAATTGACATAAGCAATTATGTAGTATAAGAGAGCGTGAAGCTAATTTTAAGAAATTGGAATTAGCGGAAGAAAAAAACACGAACCGAAAATATGACAATCGAGAGATTGTTAGTCAGAGGATATGTCGCAAGATGTATCTGATGTTCCTTTAAGAATAAGGGACAGACATCAAAATGAAATCACTGGTCTTCGGACCTTTGAATAATATCATGGAGAGTTTGATCCTGGCTCAGAACGA
>CAYJIS010000055.1:0-13215 GCA_964370315.1 uncultured Treponemataceae bacterium | reverse complement strand
ACAGCAACCACAAGAGTCCTCTTCAATTACAGTTTCACTTGCACAGCAAGAATCGCCTTCGTGGTGGTGATCATGATGGTCATGCCCGCGGTCATCATGGAAAAATCCATCTGAATCATCGTGTCTATGATAAAAAACTTTCATTTTATTACTCCTATTACTCTTTTATAAAAAGCTACGTGAAAAAACATCAGCTTTTGATACGTAACTTTTTATGCCGTTTACGCTATTCCTCTATGTGTTCTATTCCTTGGTCAATAATCGACACAACGTGCGCATCAGACAAAGAATAAATTAAGTTTTTCCCTTCACGTCTATATTTTACCAACTTACTTTGACGCAAAATTTTTAATTGGTGAGAAACAGCTGATTGTGTCATGCTTAACTTTTCTACAAGGTCTCCAACACAGAGTTCTGACTGTCTAAGTTCGTATAGTATTCTAATACGTGTCGTATCTCCAAATACTTTAAAAAAATCAGCTAGGTCATATAGAAGTTCAAAGTCTAGATTATCGCTCATGAAGGCCTCCTAAAACACATTAACACATGAGCAGTTGTTCATGTGTTAATTATATAAGAGAACCTTCATTTTTGTCAAGAGAAATTTACAACACTACAACTTAAAGCCGCTCGTAATGCTTCCTACAGGGCAAGCATGCTTACAGTCACCGCACCGAACGCATTCTGCTGATGATATTTGCACCTTTCCGCATTGTGCCTTTTTACCTTCAAGAGCATCTACTTTTTTAATTTTTTTTATGGGGTCAATTTGCATATGACAAGCACTTTCGCATTTTCCGCACCGGGTGCAAGAATGGGAATCTACTTCCATCTTATAAAAACTCACACCATTAAAAAGTGCATAAAAGGCGCCTAAAGGGCAAATGTATTTACAAAAAGGGCGGTACAACATAATTGACCCAAACGTAATTATTCCAAGCAATGTCATTTTCCAATTAAACAAAAATCCTACCGCTTGTTGTAAACTTTCATTTTGACTCACCAGAGGAATACCACCTTGCAAGGATCCCACAGGACAAATCCATGTGCAAAAATAGGGGGAACCAATACCAAATTGGTTTACCGCAATTACAGGCAAAATCATAACAGGAATTAATAGCATAAGATATTTTACGTATCGTAACGGCGCATCAATTTTTCTGGGAATCTTTATTGTTTGAGCTTTTTGTTTTTCTGTTTTTAGGCGAAACAAGGGAATTTTATACAATAAGTCTTGAAAAAATCCAAAAGGGCACAAAAAACCACAAACAAAACGGGCAAAAACAACACCAAAGAAAACAAGCACCCCTGTAACGTACAAAGTTATATCGTTGGTACGTCCTCCAACAACTGCTTGATATGCACCAATGGGGCAAGAACCCAGGGCTCCTGGGCATGAGTAACAATTTAAGCCTGGCACACATACATACTTTGATTTTCCATTATATATCCTGGCCGTAAAAAAACCCACAATATATGAATTTGAAATAACTGCTACACAAAACTGTATAAGATATCTATAATTTCTCTCAATCCACTGCTTCATTTGTTTCCTCACACATTATTATAGTACATTGTTCATTACCCTATACCAATGCATTCTAAGCAAATAATAACTGCCTTTTGTAATACAGTGCGAGCTTCGCCGCGCATAATTCCAAGTATAACAAAAACAATACTAGCGACGAGTAAAGAATAGCTAATAAGCCTACGGTGTAGGATTCGGTATTTTTTTGTATCTGTAGTCATTTTATATATAAATCCTCACAAAAGGGCTTGACTAAAAAATAGTCAAGGCTTTTGTTTTTATTGACTTACTGCTGCAAGAGCATTTTCGATTGCATCTAAATACATTTCTGCTGGATTTGTTGGAGGAGCTCCAACAAGCGGAGTACCAACTATGTTTCCGTTAGAATCTACCATTACTGTAGTAGGTATTGCACTTACTGTGCTTAAAAATCCTGTTAAACTTTCATTTGCAAGTAATACAGGAAACTGCCCATTAGAAGAAGCTAAAATTTCGCTCGCTGCTTCTAATCCATCAGGAACATCTGTTAAAATCGTTATTAAATTTGCATTTTCAGGAAGCATTTCACTATGAAGACGTGCAATATCTGGCATTTCATTAACACAAGGTCCGCACCATGTTGCCCATACATTCACCATTGTAATATCGTAGTCCTCAAATATTGTTTGATCAACAGTATCACCTGCAAGAGTTTCTACTTCAAATTGCGATAAAGATACTCCAGATGTTTGTGAGTTACCAGGAGCAACAGCTCCAACTGGATCAAAAACGAAAATATTGTCCTCAAAGCGTCTAAGGTCACTTGTCAAAGTATCAAATTTTTCTTGCTCAGTATCTTTTAAGATTAAATGTGAAAAATCTTCATTGTAAGCATAGTAATATATAGATAAATCGCTTTCGGCAATTTCTTCTACTTTAGCATAATTTTCAGCCAACTCATCTTTTACCATTTGTTGATCAATATGAACATCTGCTCGTGCAATTGCACCTGCTTGAAAAACATACTTATTCACTTCTTCACGAATGGCAATTTGCTCTTCTTGGGAGCTTGTTTCTGGATCAAAGGCTGCTATTAAGTCGAATATTCCTTCAGAGTATACTATAAGTGCTGTTAGCGATGAAGATGCCGGATAAATTTCTAACGTTCCTTTTTTTACCATATCCAACATTGTTTCAGGAAGAACAAACCCAAAACCAAAATCAGGGCTATATACTACGTCATCTCGTTCTTTTAATAAAAGAGTTTCACCACCAAGGGTTGTCATTTCATTTTCGTTATATACGAAATCATTTTTGGCACACGAAATGGTGTTTAAAATAAATAGGAACACCATAAAACCTAATACAAGTCGTTGTTTCATTTTTACCTCGCTATGTATATTATACTATTATTATCAAGTGCTTTTCAATACCTTACAAAAAAAAAGACCATCCAGTCGGATGGTCATACACTCAAACCTTTGTTTATTCTGATTTTACTTCTTCGCAGATATTTAGCTCAGTGTCTTTATCAAAGAATTTACCTTTTTCCATAATTGGAACGAAGTTTGCAGCATCACCAATTTGAAGTGTTACTTCTGGGTTTGTTCTAGAAATCACTGATTGATTTTTTGTGCTCAAATAAAGGTGTGTTTCAGCTCCAAGAGGCTCAATAACAGACACTTTTAATTGCATATTATTCTTAGAAGCAGGAGTTGCAACAAATTCTAGGTCTTCTGGTCTAATACCAAAATATACATCTTTACCAACGTATGCCTTTAAGTGCTTTGCTTGTGCATCTGATGGACTTAATTTGAAAGAGCCTTCATCTACTACAATTTTTCCGCCTTCTTCCAATACTTTTACTGAAAGGAAGTTCATTGGAGGTGACCCAATAAAACCTGCAACGAATTTATTAATTGGATGATTGTATAAATAAAGAGATGTACCAATTTGTTGTACTTTTCCGTCTTTCATAACAACAATTTTATCTGACATAGTCATAGCTTCAATTTGATCGTGTGTTACATAAATCATTGTTGCGTCCAAGCGGTGGTGAAGATCTGAAATTTCAGCACGCATTTGTACACGAAGTTTTGCATCAAGATTAGATAATGGTTCATCAAAAAGGAATACTTTTGGATTACGAACAATAGCACGTCCAACAGCAACACGTTGTCGTTGACCACCTGAAAGAGCTTTAGGTTTTCGGTCAATTAATTTTTCAATATCAAGAATACGAGCAGCTTCGTTTACACGGCGCTCAATTTCTGCTTTATCTGTTTTTCGAATTTTTAATCCGAAAGCCATGTTATCATATACAGTCATGTGAGGATATAATGCGTAGTTTTGAAAAACCATTGCAATATTTCTGTCTTTAGGTGGAACATCATTCATTAGTTCCCCATCAATTAATAATTCACCTTCTGTTATATCCTCTAAACCCGCAACCATACGAAGTGTTGTAGATTTACCACATCCTGAAGGTCCAACAAATACAACGAATTCTTTGTCATCTATGTTGATATTTACATTATCAACAGCACGCACATTTCCGTCGTATACTTTTCCAATTCCTTTGAGTTCAACTTTTGCCATAGCCAAAAGCCTCCTTAATTTATTTTATAATAATATTGTAACCCATAAAACATAGCCTGTCAAATTTTTTGAATACCTTTTATTCAAAAATATTCCAAAAAAAGTGAATTTTACCTGTATTTTTCAAGTATTTTCTATAATTTACACTAAATTTTAGAACGTTAATCGATAAATTATATGTTTTCCTTGTAATCCCTTAAATGGTGTTTTATCTTTCTTCATTTTTACATTGTATTTTCTAAGAATATCTTGCATTCCATCAAATTCTAGCACATGTTCAGAAACTACAACTTCATTTGGATTAGAGACTCCTTGTATTCGAGCAGCAGTATTTACCGTATTCCCAAAGTAGTCAACCCTGTCATTAAGCGTAACAACGATTGTAGTTCCTGTGTGAATCCCCATTTTGACTTCGATTTTATCATCACCATCTTTATCACCATAGTACTCTTGCAAGCGCCTTTGTGCTTCTAAAGTGCAATCCAATGCTACCTTTCGAGAATAAAAAACACCCATAACTGCATCCCCAATAGTTTTTACAGGTACGCCATCAAAATCTTCTATAACATTAAACAACAATCTAAAGTGCTCGCGAACTAATTGAAAAGCTTTTGCATCTCCGAGTTTTGTATACATTTGGGTCGAACCTTTTACGTCAGTAAACAAAATCGCAGAATGTTCTATCTCCAAGCTTTGGTCATCTAAAAGAACATCGTCTCCCATTAATTCACGGTATGCCTTATTCTGTAAAACTTCTACGCCCCGAATAGTATATTCATTCTTCCAGATAAAATATTCACCAGATGTGAGTACGTTCATAACCTCCCCCAAATAATCATCCGAAAAAACTTTAGGCAGATTTCTCATTTGCGGGTGAACGTTAAAAAATACCTCTACCGTATTATCTAAGACATTCTTAAAGTCAACTTTACAGTTTCCACAATAATTTTCGTGTGTAGCCTCATGCACTCGAATCGCTTCATTTGCAACCCCTCCACAACTAGGACAATGATACACCCAAGAAAGTGTAAAAAGCCCTTCTTTTACACCTCTGATAAAGGCTTCCAACATTACAGGCCGATCAATATTTGCTTTTTCTGCAAGCTTGTAAACATTGATATGAAATAATAATTTTTCTGGTGCTTGACTAACAAAGTCTCGTAATTGTTTAAGAATTTTTTCTTGAACGGTCATTTTTTTTTGAATAATTTCTGCGTGTGTCATTGTTTCTGTTACAGACATCTCAACCTCTTTTTTTAATAATTTGTTTAGAAACCTAATCTAATAAAATTGTAACACACAAATTTGCGCTTGACAAGCAAAAAAACTATTTTTTGCACTGTTTTTTTTACACAAAACAAATACTTGTATTCTTATCAAAAAAGATATATAATTAAAATACGTACTTTATCTTAAAAGTGCATACTTTATTTTTGCGAGGCTTAACATGAAAAAATTAAAACCCTTACTAGTTAGCATAACAATCATTTTGCTAGCTAGTTCACTGTTTGCACAGTCAGCCCAACGACTTGAACCCGTCGATGTTCGCTCGACTGCTTTAGGAACCAGTTACTATACTGACACAGAAACATTTTATTCATTATTTAATAATCCAGCAACGATTGCCTTTACAGGAGACATGATACTATGGTTTCCAAACTTATCAGTTGTAACAGGTGGAGACGTTTTCAAAACTGTTGAGTTAGCAGCCTTAATTACAGATGCAACTAGTGGAACACCTCCAACAGGTGCGGGTGATTTAGCAACATACACAGATTTATATAATGATCTAAACGATTTTATTGGCGAGGATGGTTTTAACGCATCGGTAAAAATTGGTGGTCCTTTAACGTTTGGGTCAATAAATAATAATTTTGGCTGGGGTGTTTTTAATACAATTGATGTTTCAGCAAAACTTAACACAAACGGTGATTTAATTAGCTTTGACTTGCCTGAAAACCTCGAAGACCTTAATGACTTAATTAGCGGTGGAGTTCCTACTGTACCCGGTTTTGAAAATGCATTGTCACTCCCTATTGTAACAACTGTAGACTTTAACACTGATATTCTTGTAGGATATGCAGTACCTTTTGATTTTGGTATTTTGGGAAACCTTTCTTTTGGTGTTTCTGCAAGAGGTATTACTCAGCTTTCTATGGTGTATAAAGATGACTTTAAAAACATATACCAAAGTTTTGATAGTTTTGACGCACTTGGCATTCCTGCTTCAGCCACATTGGGTCTTGGCTTAGACTTAGGGGTCCAATATGAGTTTCTTGATATGGTTAGTGTAGCCCTTGTATGGCAAGATTTTTACTCACCAATTTGGACCAATAGCTTTGAAGGCCTCTCAGCTATTCTTGAAAAAGATGCTGCATCTGGATTCCAATATAGTGTTTTAAATCCTCAATTAGGTATAGGAGCTAGTGTAGACCTTGTTCCACTTGAAACCTTAACAGGTGGCTTTATTTCACATGCTGCAGCGTATGCAAACTATGCTGACTTCTTACAATTTGTGCGTAATGCTCAAAGTGGAGAATTGTATCAAGATCCGTTACTTGATTTAGCAGTGGGAGCAGAAGTTGTTCTTATGGATATGGTTGCCCTTAGACTTGGTATGAACCAATTATTCATTTCTGGTGGTGTAGGCGTATACCTTGGAGATCTAAGACTTGATGCTTCTTTCCACAATGAAGAATTAGGGTATGCTGGAACCGACTGGAAACAATTTAACTTTGGACTATCTGTTACTTACTTACAAATGTAGTTACCAGTCTAAAAAACGATTATAACAAAAACCCTACTAGTTCTATTTTCTAGTAGGGTTTTTATTTTCTCGTAAATCAAAAAATAATTATGTATCCAAAAATTTTTTATAAGTTTTATCTATTAGTAGAGCCCCTAGGGGAGCAGTAATTAATATACATAGAACTGCTACTGTAATGATACTGTTACCAGATGAAAGTCCAAGAGATAGCGGAATACTTCCTATTGCTGCTTGAACTGTCGCTTTTGGAATATATGAAACCATACAAAAAAGCCTTTCTCTATACCGCAAAGAGGTTTTTATCAAACAAACAAAAACTCCTAAAAGGCGAAAAACAAGTACCATTAAAACTAAAAATAGAGCTCCATAGCCTTCGCTCATGGCGTGTCTTACATTGACGCTTGCTCCAACGAGCACAAAAAGCATTATTTCTGAAAAAACCCATACCTTTGAAAATTTTAATGACAGTCGTTTTGCAAGAATCACATCTTTTATCCTAACAGATATTCCCAAACACAGAATGGCTATTAATGCCGAAAAAGTAAAAGTAAATGATGCTTTTATACTATCTTCTAGTGCAAGAAATATCCACCCTAATGATAAAAAAATGAGAATTTTTTGGCTATCTCGTAAATGAAATCTGTGAAAAAACCTAACAAGACAAAATCCCACAAAAATTCCAATAACAATTCCACTTATAATAGAAAAAGGAATCGATATCGCAGCCACAGCAGACAGAGTACTTCCTTGCGCAAGTGTTAAAAAACTAGTAAAAAGCATTATCACAAAAACATCATCAATAGAAGCACTTGCTAAGATCATTTGCGGAATAGATTTTTTTACTCCATAACCCTGCTCGATAACTGAAATCATTTTGGGCACAATAACGGCAGGAGAGACAGCTGCTACAACAGAACCCATTAAAGCCGCTTCTAGCCTACTGACATTAAAAAAAATTGGTGCAAGCATAACCATGGCTCCTATTTCAAAAATAGCAGGAAGAAAACTCATGAGAATTGCAGGACGTCGGGCTTTTTTTAAATCATCAATTTGCAGCGTTAAACCTGCCCGAGCTAGAATAATGATAAGTGCTACCTCACGTAAATCAGAAGAAATAGACAGAAGCTCAGAATTAAGTACATTAAGAGCATGCGGTCCAAGTGCAATACCTGCTATTATCATCCCCAAAAGGCCAGGTAAATGAATTTTTTTGAATAATTCACTTAATAAAAGACCAAGTAAAAGTGATATTGCTAAACTTATAAGCATCTACGCTCCTCCCAACATACCACACTCCTACGAGCTTAGCTTTCTTAACAGTGGGTCACTAATATTTTTTCTAAAAAAGGCAATAAAAGGTCCCAATAAAAAAGCGGTCATTATCGTCCCAACTCCAACAATGGCCCCTAAAATTAGTCCAATTATTACACATACAATATCGGTTAAAATTCTACAGTATTGAAAGCGAGCTATTTTTCTATCTGCCATTATAAGTGAAATCGCATCGTATGTCGAAACGCCTAAGTCTGAGCTAATATAGAAAGAAGAAGCAAAACATAAAATTAAAAATCCGCTTATGAGCATTATAATCCGTACTAGCATACTAGGGTCTATAATTAGTTCTTGCAAGGATGTGTGGCTAAACTCAACGATATACCCCACTAGAAAGAGGTTTAAGATTGTTCCAATTCCAATGTAGTGTTTTTTAATTACAAAAACTATAACTAGTAGAACAGCATTAAGAATAACATATAAAGTGCCAAAACTAAACGGTAACACATTGTGCATTCCATTTGCAAAACTTTGAAAAGGGTCAGTTCCAAATTCCGCATGCTTAAACAACCCTACCGATAACCCTGCTACCACGACACCAAAAATAGTCATGCCAACTCTTACAATTTTTTCTTTCATAATTCTCTCTTTATATTGTATCATACTGTAATCAGATAAACCTTGCAAGCAAAAAAAATAAATTTTTTTTAAGTTTCTATTGACAGAAACAAAATTATGATATATGATACTATTAAGAGAAACAAAAAAACATACGTTTATTTAGGAGAAAAAAATGTTAAAAAGAAGTGTATTACTAGGAATAATCGCAATAAGTATTATTCTAATTATGGGCTGTACGGAATCACCACAAAAAACATCCGATTCAGAAATCACTATTGGTATTGCAAAAATAGTACAACATGATGCCCTTGATGCAGTTGAGCAAGGCATTATCGATGTTGTAACTGAAGCAGGCTTCAATGCAACCTTCGATTTACAAAATGCAAATGGTGATGTAAATACTGCATCTCAAATTGCCAATATGTACAAAACGGCAAATGTAGATGTGGCAGTTGGCATTGCAACACCAGTTGCAATTGCACTAGCAAATACTTTAACTGATATTCCAGTTGTTTTTGGAACAGTTACAGACCCTATTGGAGCAGGCTTAGTTACTACATTAGAAAATGGAGAAAAAAATGTTACAGGCATGAGCGATGCTATTCCAACACCAGAGCATATACAGCTATTTGCTGAAATAGCAAATATCAAAACTTTAGGTTACATTTATTCAAGCAATGAAGCTAATTCAATTTCCTCCCTAGCAGCTGTAGAAGAAGGATGCCGTCTTGCTGGAATCGAACTTGTAGCACAATCAATAACAAACTCATCTGAAGTTCGCCAAGCAGCACAAACAATAATAAACAGAGTAGACGGTATCTATCTTTCAACCGACAATACTGTGTTTTCTGCATTACCTGCCCTCGTACAAGTATTTGAAACTGAAAAGAAACCTATTTTTTCGGCAGATGTAACAGGAGCCTTAAATGGTGGTTGCATGATTGCTTCAGGATTTAATTATTATAAAGCAGGTAGAGCGACAGGGGAAATGGTTGTAGAAATCTTAAACGGAAAAAACCCTTCCGAGATTCCTGTTCGATTTATGACAGAGCCATCAGATTCAGATTTACTTCTTGATTTAGATGCAGCAAAAAATGCAGGTATCACAATACCTCAAAGTTATATAGATCAAGCTAATTATATATTCGAAAATGGCCAACTAACTGAAAAGTAGCTTTTTTTCAAACCTCCTTTGCTCCGCTAATGCAGTTTGTATTAGCGGAGTTTTATGTCTATTCATAATTCTAATAATTTGGTAAAGTAAAGTATGTACAGTATTATAATTGAAGGTTTAATTTACGCCCTCATGGTTTTGGGCGTTTTTATTACGTTTAGAATTTTAAATTTTGCAGATATGACCGTAGATGGATCATTTCCACTAGGGGCCAGTGTCACAGCAAGCTTAATAATCATTGGGATAAATCCCGTCTTAGCAGTTATTATTGCCATAATAGCAGGTGCTTGTGCAGGCTTAATCACAGCAATCCTCCACACAAAATTAAAAATCCCTGGACTCTTAGCAGGTATCCTCACAATGACTATGCTCTATTCTGTGAATCTTCGTATAATGTCTAACAGAGCAAACATATCTCTTTTGCGCTCAAATACATTATTCACATTTATAATAGATAAGACATCACATATAATAAACTCAGATCTAGCAATAATTATTTTTCTTGCAATTATCGTCATTCTTGTAAAAATAGTATTAGATTTATTTTTTCATACAGATTTTGGGCTTACAATGGGGGCTCTTGGAGCAAACCCACAAATGATTACATCTCAGGGAATGAATGGTGAAGTTGTAAAAGGCGTAGGTATTTGTGTTGCAAACTCACTTAGCGCCTTAGCTGGAGCTATGGCTTGTATGTACCAAGGATTTGCAGATGTTGGATCGGGTACTGGGGTTGTTGTTTCAGGATTAGCATCGCTTATGGTAGGAGAGTTTGTTCTTCGCTCAAATAAAATTGCTCTTTTAACCTTTAGAGTAATCATTGGCTCTTTTATTTATCGCATGCTAATGTACTTTGCACGAAGCTATGGACATTTAATACATATGGGCCCAAATGACTTGAGACTTATAACAGGTCTGCTTATTATTATATGTTTAATTATTACACAAACCGATGCTCTCAAACGCTTTAAGTCCCTCATAGAAAATTCAACAAGGAGCGCAAAATGATTACACTCGAAAATATTCAAATGGTATTTTCGCCAGCAACACCTGATGAAAATATTGCGTTGAAAAATATAAACCTACACATTAAACAAGGGGACTTTATTACAGTTATTGGATCTAACGGTGCTGGAAAATCAACCTTGTATAATGTTATCGCAGGGACACATTCTGCTACCCAAGGGAAAATAACACTCACTAAGGACAATGAACCAAAAGATATAAGCAAGACTCCTGAGTACATTCGCTCTCGCTATATTGGTCGCATTTTTCAAAATCCTTTACTTGGCACTGCCGGAAAAATGACCCTCGAAGACAATATGACAATTTGTCACAAAAAGGGGAATAAAACGTTACGCATTAGTTTAAATAATAAAATGCGTGATTATTTTAAATCGAACCTAGAAGTTTTGGGTATGGGATTGGAAAACAGACTAAAAGATAATGTAGAACTTTTTTCTGGAGGTCAACGACAAGCTCTTACCCTTTTAATGGCAGTTATGTCAAAGCCTGACTTACTTCTATTAGATGAGCACACTGCAGCACTCGACCCAACAAATGCAAACATGGTTATGGAATTAACACAAAAATTTGCCAATGACTATAATTTGACGGTCATGATGATAACTCATAATATGAGTCATGCACTAGAATATGGAAACAGACTATTAATGATGGACAAAGGCTCCATTATCCTTGATATTGATGGTGCTGAAAAAACGAAGCTGACAATGAATGATATCATTAAGAGATTTAAGTCAATTCGAAAAGCGGGAATACTAACTGATAAAATACTTTTAAGTTAGGTTAAAGCACATCAAAAGTTTCAGGCTCTAGCGTAAAATCAAAAAAATTGTTATACTGGGTATACAAAAATACTCTTTATTTAAGAATATTTGAAGGCAAAAAATATCTATACTAACAGGAGCTTGCATGAATATTATTATTAGTTTATTTTACCGTGCTTTTCAAAAAACAATATACCTCGTATCTTTTCTTTTACCATGGCGTGAGCCAAAACTGATAGAAAATGAAAAGGCCTTAACAAAACTTGCGAAAGAGTTAATTTCAAAAAAAAGAAAAAAGGTATGCGTTGTAACAGACTCTGGCATAAAAGAAGTTGGACTATTGCAATTATTATTAAATGCTTTAGCTGAAGTTGAAATCGACTATTTCGTATATGATAAAACTATTGCAAATCCGAGCATTCAAAATGCACAAGAAGCTGCTGTTATGTACATTGTCAATGATTGCAGTGCCTTTATTGCTATTGGTGGTGGCTCTCCTATAGATTGTGCAAAAGTTGCCGCAGCTCTAGTTGCAAAAAAAGGAAAACAAGTACAAGAATTTACGGGGTTATTGCGGGTACTAAAAAAAATACCTATGCTCTATGCCATCCCAACTACCGCAGGCACGGGAAGTGAAACTACCCTTGCGGCAGTTGTTTCTGACACAGATACTCATGAAAAATATGTCGTTAAAGATCCCAGTATTATTCCCCATGGAGCAGTTCTTGCGCCTGAACTTACAATTGGGCTTCCACCACACTTAACTGCCCAAACAGGGCTAGATGCTCTTGCTCATGCAATTGAAGCTTTTATTGGACGCAGTGGAACGAGTACAACTGAAAAACATGCATTAGAAGCTATAAAGCTAATTTTCACAAATTTACCTTTAGCCTTTAAAAATGGGTCAAACCTTGAAGCTCGAGCAAATATGCAAAAAGCAGCCTATCTTGCAGGACTAGCCTTCACCCGTGCATATGTTGGTTATGTACATGCAATAGGACACTCTCTTGGATCATTGTATGGAATACCTCATGGTTTAGCCATTGCTGTCACAACGCCATATGTTATTGCGGCTTATGGTGAAGAAGGGAACGAAAAATTAGCTGAAATTGCTGAATATTTAAACCTTTGCACTAATATAAAAAGTGAAACAGAAAAAGCTCAATGCTTTATTTCTGCTGTAATAAAATTACAAGAAAACTTGAAGATACAAAAAACGTTTGATCAAATCAAAAAAGAAGATATTCCAACACTTGCAAAAATGGCTTGTAAAGAAGGCAACCCTGAATACCCCGTCCCAAGAATTATTTTCAAGCCTGAAATGGAACTCATAATTGACAAAATTCGAACTGGGAATAACGCCTAAGATACGCTCATAAAAAAACTGTCCATTTTGACAGTTTTTTTATTTTATGCTAAAACTCATTTTTCACACAAGATTTAAAAGTATCGCCTCGGTCAAATTCATTTTTAAACATCCCAAAAG
>CAYJIS010000054.1:0-13600 GCA_964370315.1 uncultured Treponemataceae bacterium | reverse complement strand
AATGTTCATATTGTAGCAACAAAGGGTAGTCTTGAACAGTATTGTCATTCTGAGCCTGAGCAACACGGTCATTCTGAGCCTGTCGAAGAATCTTATAGATCAAAATCTTCACATATTAGAAACTACGACTCCACTCAGGGTGACACTGATTTACACATAACTGAATTTGAAAATACTATTGCTCAATGCACCTTTGAAGGCTTAGCAAGAAGTTTTTACGATTACGAAAAAGAAAAGGTTACTGTATCAGAAAATGATTTTTGTATTTTCGATGATGTGTTTAATACTTACTTTGAGCGAAAATCATGCTATTTATTTCCATCTATTAGTGAAAAGCAGTATAAAAACTTTGTAATACACTGTATGGATAAAGGACTATTGATTTCCCCTTATTACAATGTCCCGTCTATTGTACCTTTTAGTATACATGCTGGTGATATTAAAAAACTAACACAAAGCCCTTTTATTGCCGAAAAATAAAGTAATACTTTTTTTTAGGATTACAAAATGATTCAAGCAGAAATAATTCTCTATATAATAAAACTTGTTCTCGGTGGCGTTGCAGCCTTTTTAGCCATTATGCTTTGGTCAAAAACTAGAGATGTTGCATGGATGGCACTTGTTGCAGGAACGGTAACAAGCTATGCAGGTATTGTGTATGAAATGCTTGTTGGTTTTGGGCTCTTTTTTGTAGGCAAGTCTTCTTTAGCCATTGCAGGTATTCCAGTATCTACGTTATTATTTGCTACGATACCGACCATGTTTTATATTACAGCCTTTGTTCTGATGATTTTGCGAACGAGAAGATAGGAACGTAATTTACGCAAACAATAACAAACTTGATGCCATCACTATCATGCCTGCGATGAGGCCACCAATAGATAAGTGGTGCTCTCCATATTCTTCTGCGGTTGGTAATAGCTCATCGAGAGAAATGTATACCATGATACCTGCAACTGCAGCAAAGATAAGGCCGAATGTTACATCATTCATAAAACTTCTAAGAACAAAGAATCCAATTAATGCCCCCACAGGCTCTGCTAAGCCTGATGCAAATGAAAGTAAAAAGGCCTTTTTTCTATCTTTTGTAGCATAATAAATAGGGGCTGAAACTGCTAATCCTTCTGGAATATTGTGGATGGCAATTGCTACTGCTATACTAATGCCAAGCGTCGGATCAGTTAACGCACTCATAAAGGTTGCAAGGCCTTCTGGAAAGTTATGGATTCCTATTGCCAGAGCAGAGAAAACTCCCATTCGTAACAGTTTTTGTGATTTTACAGCATCGTCTGTAACGTTATTTTCTATATGATTAATAGTTTTATCTTTGTTTACAGGGCATGTATTGCATTTTGGATAGTTTCTTATTGAAGTAATTTCGTGTGGATTAGTTTCATTTGGTATAAGCTTATCAATAATAGCTATTATTGCAATCCCAGCAAAAAAAGCAATGACGGTATAAATATAAGCCGTTTTTTCGTCAAAGGCAATAGATAAAGATTCACGTGCTTTTACAAATATTTCTACAAAAGAAACATAAATCATAACCCCTGCTGAAAAGCCAAGAGTTACACTTAAAAATTTTGGATTAAACTTTTTTGAAAAAAAGCCAATAAGACTACCGACTCCTGTAGAAAGTCCTGCAAAAAGAGTTAGTCCTAGTGCAAAAAGAACGTTATTAAGCGTAAAGTCCATATCCCCTCCGTTGCATGTACATACTATGATATTCATTATACAATAACTTATATAGTTAGTCTATTCTATTTTGTTGATTTTTTTTTGATTGAGTACTATACTTATACCTATGAATAAAAACATAAATTCTTTTATTGCCTGTCCGATGTGCCAAAGTAAGGCTATCGAATATCAAGAAAAAACAAAATGGAAATGTAACGATTGTGGATTTACACTTTACAATAATATTGCAACAGCAGTTGGTTTAATAATAGTTTTTGAAAACCCACAAAATTGTGAAAAAAGTATTCTGTGTATTAAGAGAGGCAGAGAACCAAGAAAAGGGTATTATGCCTTGCCTGGTGGGTTTGTGGACCAGGATGAAACTGCAGAGAATGCTTGCATACGAGAAGGTTTGGAAGAAACGGGCTTAAAAATTGAAAAAGTAACATATGTGTGTAGCGCTCCTAATTCATATGAGTATAAAGGGTTTTTATATAAAACCTGTGACTTGTTTTTTGAAGCAAAAGTAACCATAGATAGTGAAGACCCATTGTCATTATTACAAGCCGAAGATGAAAATGAAATAACAGATTTTAAACTTTTTTCAATAAACACACTGACTGACATAGAATCTATTCCCTTTGCTTTTGCTTCAGCAAGTACTGCTGTTAAAAAGTACATATCGCTATGATAAACTGTACTCAGGGGGCATTACATGCATAATAGAATAAAAGATATGAGAGAGATAGATATTGCCGCAGAAATTGCAAGCTTGTATTACGAGCACCACTTATCTCAATATGAAATTGCGCAAAAATTATTTTATTCGAAATCTAAGGTTTCACGGATACTAAAAAAAGCACAAGACTTAAAAATAGTTGAAGTAAAAATAAATTATCCGTTACAAAGAGTTCCTCTTTTAGAAGTTGAATTAAAAAATAAATATAACCTTGATGAGGTTATCGTAACAAAAGACTTTTCTGATTATGCAGATTCTGATATAAGAATTAAACGACTGAGCAAAATGGCCGCTGAGTTTATTGATAGTAAACTTCACGATGGCATAAGTATTGGTCTTTCATGGGGTAGAACTCTAAATCAAGTTGTGAATGAATTGAAACCCGTAACACAGAAAAACATCTTTGTTGTGCAAGTTTTGGGAAATGCAGAAGAGTCATATGTTGTAGATTATAATTCGATGAAACTTGTTGAGCTCTTTGCAGAAAAATACGGTGGAACAACGTCCTTACTCTACGCACCTCTCTTTGTTAAAAATAATATTGTAAAAAAATACTTAACACAAGAGCGTCTTATAGAAAATGCCTTAGATAATGCAAAAAAAGTTGATGTCTTAGTGAGTGGAATAGGAGGGTTTAATACCGAAGTTAAAGAACCCACCTTTGCAGGATATTTAAGTGAAGCTAATCTTGCAGAGTTAAAATCAAAGGGTGCAGTTGGAATTTTTTGTGGTCATTTTTTAGATATTGACGGAAATCAGCTGTTAAGCGAATTTGAAGATAACATTATTGGGATTGGATTACAAGATATAAAAAATATTCCCTACGTTATTGCCGTTTCTGGTGGGGTTAACAAGGCTCGAGCCACTCATGCAGCCTTAAAAGGCAACTATATACATTGTCTTTCAACGGATGAGTTTTTAGCACAAAAATTATTACAGCTATAAACAAAACTGTGTTTTCTGCAATAAATTGCATTAACATAGGATGGAAGTGATATTTATTGCAATTTATTGCAAGTATTGTTTTTTTCATTTTTTTTGTTTGATTTTTTTTTACCATCATTACTATAATGGATTTAAGGAGTAAAAAATGGAAATAATCAATTTGATTTGGGAAACACTTTTTAATAATGTACTTGCTAGACCTGCCATCTTTATTGGATTGTTGGTTGTTATAGGTTATATTTTATTGAAAAGAAAATGGTACGAAGTTTTTGCAGGTTTTGTAAAGGCTGCTGTAGGGTACATGATTTTGCAAGCAGGGGCAAAGGCACTTTTAACGAGTGTTTCACCTATGCTTACTGGCTTACAACAAAAGTTCCAATTGGATGCTGTTGTTATCGATCCTAACTTTGGGTTTGCGGCTGCGAATACAGCTTTAGAATCAATAGGTATTACAACATCTTTTGCGATGATTACACTTCTTATCGCATTTTTATGGAATATTCTTCTATTAGTTTTTAGAAAGCACACAAAGGTAAGAACACTTTTTACAACTGGTCACATTATGGTAAAACAAGCAACTGTTGCAACTTGGATTGCATTTTTCTTGCTTCCAGATCTACGTAATATGGGTGGTGTTGCCCTTACTGGTATATTAATTGGTACATATTGGTCAGTATTTTCTAACCTTACCGTTGAAGCTACTCAAGACTTAACCGATAATGCAGGCTTTGCAGTAGGTCACCAACAAATGCTTGGTGTATGGTTTGCAGATAAATTCTCTCCAAAAATTGGAAAAAAAGAAAATTCTGTTGATAATATTAAAATGACAGGGTTTATGAAAATCTTCGATGACTACGTTGTTTCAACTACCGTTATTATGATGTTCTTTTTTGGAATAATTATTCTTATTATTGGCGAGCCATTAATGCGAGAACTTGATTCTAGTTTTGCAAAGAGTCTTGCATTCCCAGTATATATTTTTGAAAAATGTGCATCATTCGCTGTTAACCTTGTAATCTTAAAAACTGGGGTTAGAATGTTCGTAGGTGAAATGGTTGAATCTTTTGAAGGTATTTCTTCTTCAATCCTTAAAGGAAGTTTACCAGCTGTGGACTGTGCCGCAACATACGGATTTGGTTCGCCAAATGCAGTAAGTTTAGGCTTTGTTTTCGGAGCTATTGGACAAGTAATTGCTATTGCTGGTTTATTAATTTTCAAATCACCTTTAATGATTATTCCAGGTTTCGTTCCATTATTCTACGATAATGCTACTATCGGTTTATATGCAAACAACAAGGGTGGATTTAAAGCTCTTATCGTAATGTGTATTGGTAGTGGATTGTTCCAAGTATTAGGTAGTGCATTTGCGATTATTCTATTTGGTATGAGTAGTTTTGGTGGTTATGTTGGAAATCTAGACTGGGCAACATTATGGCCTGTTCTTGGTGTTATAATTAAATACTTAGCAGTTCCTGGTGTTATACTTTGTATTATTGGTATGTTAATCATTCCACAAATACAATACAGAAAAAACAAAGAAAATTATTTTAATTTAGAAGGATAATATATGCTAAAAGTAATGGTAGCCTGTGGATGTGGTATGGGCAGTAGTCAAGTTATGAAAATGAGAGCAACAGCAGTTTTTAAGGAATTAAATGTTGATGCTAATATTCACCATACAAGCGTTGATGAAGCTATGTCAACAGCAAGTGGCTATGACTTGGTAATTGTTTCAGAAACCTTAATTAGAAATTTTAAGCAATCTGATAAAACAACATTGATAGGCTTAAAAAATCTTATGTCAAAAGATGAAATGAAGCAAAAAATATTGGATTCTAAAATACTTGAAAATGCAAAATAATATTATATATATACATTCTCACGATAGTGGGGATGTATTTAGCCCATATGGCTATAAGGTTATTACGCCCACTATTGAAAGTTTCGCATCAGATGCAACCGTGTTTGAAAATGCGTTTTGTGCTAGTCCTACTTGTTCTCCAAGTAGGTCTGCACTATTAACTGGAATGTATCCTCATTCAAATGGCATGGTAGGTCTTGCAAATCGTGGTTTCACGCTTAAGTCATACGACCTGCATGTTGTCCGAAAGTTAAAAGCTAATGGATACAGAACAGCTCTATGCGGTATACAGCACGAATATGGGCGTTATGTTGAGCACGAAAAAGGTGCTCAAGCAATTGGGTATGATGAGAACATTAGTGCAGAAAATATTTGGGACGAAGAAAAAGACTATGTTTTTTGGGATAATGCAAACACTAAAAATGCAGTTAATTGGATTGGTTCTGTAGAAAAATCTAAACCATTCTTTTTATCAGTTGGATATTTTTGTACTCACAGAGAATATCCTGATACTGAGGGAGAGTGTCCTGAAGAAAGTTTACCTGCTTTTCTTGATAATACGAGTGAAGTAAAAAAAGACTTTTTGGGGCACATGAAAAGTTTAGAGTATCTTGATGATAATATTAACAAACTTATCAGTGCATTAAAACAACATGGTTTATATGATAATACAATTATAGTTTTAACTTCTGACCATGGAGTTGCATTTCCAAAATGTAAGTGTACGTTATTTGACAGTGGAACAAAGGTGTCATTGATTGTGCGCTTCCCACAAATGGGACATGGAAAAAGAATTCGCTCTCTTGTATCTCATGTTGATGTTTTTCCTACAATATTTGATTATTGCAATTTTGAAAAGGATACTGATTTTCAAGGTGTTTCAAGATTATCATTACTTGAAAGCGATAATGATGACAATATTGTGTTTAGCGAAATTAATTGCCACACATCATACGAACCGTGTAGGAGTGTGAGAAATAATAAGTACAAATATATTGAGTACTTTGATTCAAGCTATCCTTATATAAATCCTTCAAATATTGATAATTCAATTAGTAAGGATGAATACTTACAAAATACAAACAGAAACAAAACAATGAAGCTATTTTTTGATTTGAGTTCTGATCCTTATGAAAAGAACAACCTGTATGATAATACCGAGTATTCTAATGAGATAACAACTATGCAAAGCCATTTAAAGGCTTGGCAAGAAAAAACAGATGATTATTTACTAAGAGGGCAACTAGAGTTTAGGAAACCCTGGGTAATAAACACTAACGAGTGTTTAAATCCGAGAAGTAAAAATGAAGCTGATTTTATTTCGTATTAAATGAACTTTTGCCCATATTCATGTTTGAATATGGGCCTTTTTTTTGGCAAAGGGCGTGGAGTACTGAGGCGTAAGTGTTTTAACACTTATGCCGAATCGACCGCAGCAAGGCATAAGATTGCGAGGACGATGAAGCGAAAGCGTAAGTACGTAAGGCCCGTGTCGAGCCTTGAGCGAGACTTGCCCCTAAATGATGTTCCTCTCTGTGACTTCTAATCTTATATTCTTGTCAAAACATGTAATTCGTGGTAGTATAATCTCATGAAAATTTTATTACAAATTGCCCTCGTGTTTGCACTTTGTTTGGTGTGCAATGCTATATCGTCAATTTTGCCTTTTATAATGCCCGGAAGTGTTTTGGCAATGATTGTGTTATTTTTCCTTTTATTTTTTAGGGTGCTTAAGGTTAGGCATATTAGAGAAAAGGCCGACTTTATGCAACAAGTTATGGCTTTCTTTTTTATTCCACCGGGATTAGCTCTTATGGAGCATCTTGAATTGTTGGGGGAAATAATTGTTCCACTTGTTGTTATTAACATAGTTTCGGCTTTTATTTGTTTTGCCGTTACGGGTTGGACTGTTCAAGCGGTAATAAAACTACAAAATTATGTGCGAGGTAAAAAAACTTCGAAGGGTGGGGTGTAGTATGTTTGATACATTTTGGAATACGTTTATCTATTCGCCATATTTTGGAATAACACTTTCTATTTTTGCCTACTATGTTGGTGTAAAGATTCGATCTAGGTTTAATAATGCCCTAGCAAACCCTCTTATTATAGCTATGATTATTTGTATTGCTGTAATTGAACTTTTTAATATTCCATACGAAGCCTATAATTTAGGTGGAGACATTATTTACATGTTTTTAGCACCCATGACAGCTATTTTGGCAGTGTCGGTGTACAACAGGTTGGAGGTATTAAAAAAGAACCTTGTTCCTATTTTGGTTGGAACCTTTGTTGGCTCCCTAGCTGCAATTGGCTCAATTTATGGAATGTGTGTTCTTTTTGGACTAGATGAGGCAATTAGGGTTGCCTTGTATCCAAAGTCGGTTACAACTGCCATAGCACTACCCTTGGCAGAAATGGCAGGCGGCATTGGGGCTGTAACCTTTGCTTCAACCACCATTACAGGGCTTACCGGCGCCATTGCAGCACCCTTTATGGCAAAAATTTTTGGTATTAAAGATAAAACGGCCTTAGGCTTGGCCATTGGAACATCGACCCACGCCCTTGGTACCACCCGCGCATTTCAAATGGGGGAGACAGAAGGTGCCATGAGTAGCATTGCCATTTGTTTAGCCGGAGTATCGACGGTGATTATTTACAGCTTGTTTGGCTTGGGGTAGTTTTTCATTCTTTTATTTTGACTCTTATATAGCACAGGTATTAATTGAAGTGTATACGCGAATACTTACTGGATGAATCACACTAGTAAAGTCTTATAATGATAGGAGTACGGTAGTGAAAAAGGCACAACAGATTGTAAAGAATATTTTTTTAGTTTTATTAAATTTTGCTGGGCTTGCTGTTCTCGCATTGATTTTATGGACTCTGATATATTTTACCTTTATTTTAGCCAAAGACTTTCCTGTAAAAAAAGAAAAACAAGAAGAAATAATTCATTTTGTTTCTAGTTTATATTCTAATACTCTAGACTCTTATTCTGACCCAGATAATAATGTAGGTAAATACTTTCATGACTCTTATATATTTAGACTTCAACGAATAGGTAGTTATGTAAATTCTGATAGCACTGATAAAGAAGATGTGTTTTATGAATTGTATAAAACATTTCGCGAAGACTCTGGCAAGCGTTATGAAATCAAAACCTATGAGGTTCGTTTTATGCCCGCACCATATGACTTGGGCGTGGCTGATGTGTATCATGTTACATTTAATGTCGAATACGAAAACCTTTTAACAGCTGAATCATTTTTATTAAAGGAAACTGAAACCGGTTGGAAGATGGTACGCTTTAATATAACAATAAAAGAATTAAAACAGGCAATTACGGAGGAGAATGATGCATGATATTATTAATTTTTTAGAGTATTCTATAGTCATCTCAACTAATCTATCATTATTGTTTGTTTTTATTTTTCATGTGTTTTTACAAGCTAAGGGCTTTTATCTTTTAGCCATTAAGAAAAATAAGTGTCTTCAACAGCTAGGTGTTGATAACATACTACTTTTATCTCCAATTTTTATGCCGGTAAAGCTTTTAGAAAGCATGGAATTGGTAGAAGGTTTTTCTGAAATTAAAAACTATATAAAATTAGTATCTTTTTACAGATTATATGTAATCGGTGCTATTGTGCTACTTTTTTGTTTTATTGCAATGCTTTCTTTCTAAAAGATAATTAGTGGGGTGGTACGTTTTATTCTTTTGTAGTTTGCAAGTCTATTTTTGCAGATAGCGATGCCATTGTTGAATTATCAACATATTTCCCAATAAGAATTCTATCTTGGGCTGTTATAAGATTAATTATATCATGTACCTTAAGAGAAAGGGTAATAAACTCCGTTGTTTTTATTGCACTTTCAAAGTCTATGTTTGGAATTGATGCGTAATCCATATCAAAACTAGCCTTAATGTTTGCTGTAAATGTTTCGTTAGTATTAGAGAAACTGAGTTCAGGAATTAATGCGTGTTTTGGCTTTAATGCATCTTTATCTCGCCACTGTGATTCAAGCGCTACACTTGCCCTTATCCAATGCAGTGTAGTTCCAAGTGAAAAATGTGTGTTTAAAATACTTCTCTCTTGAAAGCTTAATACATATAAACCTGTAGCTGCGTTATAATTTGAATAATCGGGTAAAAGAGTTTTATTGCCAAAAGCTGTTTTAGAAAAATACATGCTTGTTCTAGAAAAGATATCGGCATGCTCTCCAATATTACGAATGAACTTTGTATGAATAGTTGTGTACCAATCACTTTGCTCTCCCATGTCTTGTACAAGGTTTGCATAAAAATGATTTTCATATATACTTGCTACATCTGTGTATTCTGATTTTAGACCGCCTTCAACGCCTATGTACACTTGTCCTACATCGGTTCTAGGAAAAACTGCCACTGCAAGTGAAAAAGGAACAATGGTTTGATTTGTTGTAGAAAAAACAGGCTCTATACTTACTCCATAACTATATGGAAGGGTATCTGCCATTTCATTTGCAATAGCTGTTAGAAATGTTGATGTATTATCAAATATAAAATAATCTTCAAATATCCGAAAGAATTCCATTATGCCACTTGAAAACTGTATACGTTGATAGTACTTCTTGCTATTAGCATTTAACCAAAATCCTGTATATTCTGCCCTAAGTAATGTGCTTACACCCATTACACCTAATTCCACATAAGGACTTATAACAAGATTGTCTTGCTTTGTTTGGATAGTATTTGGAACATTTATTGATGAATGTGTTTCAAAAGCGCGGTTAGTGAATGCAGTATTTATTCCAGTCTTTAAATTTAGGAAAAATAGAATAGGCAGAGAAAAATCAAATCCAAAATTTGAGTGTAGTGTTTTTGTATTATTAAAATACAAACTATTTGATTGCAAACCCTGTGTATCGGTACTAAAGGATGTTGCAATTATGGTTGATGTTGGTAGATAAAACTCGCCAGTGTCTCTATAATTGAAATTGATTACTTGTATTCCTTCAAGCTTTGTGTAGCTATTATACAATCCATTTTGATGTGTTTGCTGTGAAAAATCATTAGCACTTTTGTGATAAACGGATAAATAAAATGGATTACTTTTGCTTTGATTTAGTATTGTAGATAGATAGGGGAATTCTGGTATAAAATTATTTTGAGTTATGATGACATCGGCAAAAAGGTAATTTTTATAACCAGCTCTAAATTGCAATGAGCTTGTAATTCCTTGTGTTGGAATGGTGTCTAAAGAAGAATCGTTTGATTCTCCAACTTGTGTAGCAAAGATACATACGGGCACTACAAAGAATATATAAACTAAAAAGAGACCATGCTTTATGGCTTTTTTACCTTCTATCATATAAAAAGTATAACAAAAAGGAAATCAATAAACAAGAGTGGATTTTTGCAAAATTATTTGTTATGCTTAACCATGAAATTTATCTTAGATGGCAATAATTTTAGTACTGTAGAAGGATTTTATTTAGAAATCGAAAGAGTTTTTACAAAAAATTTAATATGGAAGACAGGCCATAGTTATGCTGCCTACGATGATTTATTATGTGGTGGTTTTGGTATGCATGATTCATTGAGAGCATATTACCATTAAATGGCATAATTATGAAAAAAGTAAACAAGATTTAGGAAGTGAGTTTGTTTTTACTATATCTTGAGATCACACTTAATTGCAACAATAGTAATCATAATTGTAAACTAGAGCTACACTAAGTATTTTTAATAAGTAAACTCCACACGGGATAAACAGAAAACAGAATGACTAGGTGGTACTTGCAACCGCACCTCGTGTTGATTAGTTTAAAAGCGTCGCCCAAGGAGAGAGGGGTGTGGGGAGAGAACCTGCGGGCTTCGCAACTCCGAGCTGGTTCTCTCCCCACGATTAGTTTCACTGCCTTTACAAAGGCAATTTTTTTGCAAATAGTTTATAAAAACTAAAAGAGAATGAGTTCTGAAGTCTTAGCTTCAAAGACACGCATAACTTTGTTCAATTGCTCTTAATTGTAAGTACACCACATCATTTACTGGAGTTGCAACACCGTGCTTTTTGCCTAGTGCTGAAACTGTTTTAGAAAATAATTCTACTTCAGTTTTTCTCCCTGCGATAACATCTTGGCACATAGAAGTCCTTGAGTCGGGGGTAAGCGTAGTAAGTACATTAAACCATTTTTCTAAATCTGCCTCATCGAGGTTAGCGCCAACATGTTTTGATACCTCAATTACTTCTTTTTGTAATGATACCATAAAATCAAATGCTTCTTGTACAAAGTGTTCGTTTCCATTGTTTTGAAACGGTGCGTAAGGAAGTCGCATTATAGAAGATGCTTGATTTATACCAACATTTACCATGTATTTAAACCAAAGCATTCTTAGCATGTTTTCTGGCACATTATAAGCTATGTTAGACTTTTCAAAGAAGGCAGCAATTGATTGCACCTCGTCTGTACAATTAGAATTTGCTTTTCCATCTATACTCTTGTTGGTGTTTTCTCCAAAGTGAATGACACCTTTTGGGCCGTAGTAGCAATGTTCATTCCCGTGTTGGGCATCGGTACCTAGTATCATTGCAAGTGGTGGCTTTGTGTTTGGGTAGCGCTCTTTTATCGTTTGCTCACTAGAAATACCATTTAAGAGGGAAATAATGAGCGTGTCATCGCCTATATAGTTTTGTAAATCATCCAAAATTGTATCAAGATGTTGATTTTTACAGGCAAGAATAACAAGGTCTGTTTTTCCACTTTTTGTTGGAATTCCTGAATCCTCTGCCTTGCTATCTGCGTCGGCAAGATGAAAATCAATTTTTTCATCATTTACCCAAAGGCCATTTTTTTGATATCTGGATAGCCTTTCTCCACGAGCAAGTATGCTTACCGATTTTGCATTATATGTATATATTTGATGTGCAACCATTAAACCAATTGCACCAGCCCCTGCTATTAAAACATGTTCAATATTTTTCATTTCTACACTTTCCTTTTTTTTCTTTTTAGTATAGTATACCTTTATGGATATTTTGACAATAGTACATTATACAAGTTATGTAATTGGACTCATTTTATTAGTGAGTATACCTGTACGCTTTACACTTTTTTCAAGAAAAACGGGGGCATGTCTTTTAGAATTGAAAAAGGCAAGCTCTCAAGTATATATTAGTGTAATAGTTTTAGCCATTGTTATGCTCGTGGTTTTATATTTTAGAGAGTTTTCTCTTTTTGTATCTGTTGTACTTCATGGTACAGCCTTGCTTGCTTTAGAAATTGCATCAAGAGAATTTTTACATCGTTCAAAGTCCGGTGTTTATGAAAATATGTTAGTTGCTGATGGAAAGATTATAAAAAAACAATCGGTAGTGATGCTTCCAACCCTAGAATATGAAACGCAAGTTGATCATTCGCTTACTATTGCTACCGAGCATAAAGGAAACGTAATTGTTTTTTTTGAATCAGTAGCAGAAAGAGAATCTGTTATAGAAATAGTAAAAAAATGGCAAAAAAAGTAGTGGGTACTACTGTAGTATAACTACTGATGCTACACGACCATCGTTTGTGTATGCTTTATCGGGATTAGTTTCATCTAAAAAGGAGTTTAATCCTGAGTGGTATGTGTAGTAATACGTACCTTTTGGGAGTGCTAATTCAAGTTCATAAAATCCATACGATGTTTCTGTAAGTTCATAAATGAAGGGATCCCAATTTGTAAAGGTTCCTGCAAGTCTAATTTTCTGACCAGTTTCCCCTTCATATACAAAGCGAATCGTTTTTTGTGTTGTCTTAGTTTCTGTGATATGTGGTCTATTAAGGGAAATGTTTGAAACTCTTAAATCTAGATTTCTATCATATACCGAAACTTCATTTTGAGGGTCGACTGTCCATAACCCATCCATTACAAGTCTGTATGAAATGTTTTGAGTGTTTTCTGGGATTTCTAAAATATAAAAAGACACAAAACTATTTGTGTTATTCCCATCTTCATTTTGTCTTACTAAACGGCGAAAGGAATGGATTTGTTTGTATTCTTCAAAGTCAAATGCAATTCCAGTATGTCGAACATCGGGACTAGACGTAAAAATAATATAGTCACCATCAACAACAGGTGGTCTTGGACGATCTATTGTTTCTAAAAGTGAATCTAAAATATACTGTTTGCCTTCAAATTTTTCTAAATCAAGTGCGAACAGAGGTGATATAATGAGGATACTAATAATAAATATAATAATATGTTTCATAATGTTATATATACTATCGGTTTAATAAAAAAAAAATTAAGAAAAAATAAAGCCTTTTAAAAAAAAACCGATTATATATATAGAGGCAAAACAAAATTTTTGTATTTTGTACTAATTACTGCTTGTTATAAAGTGGATTGTGGGGTA
>CAYJIS010000053.1:0-13640 GCA_964370315.1 uncultured Treponemataceae bacterium | reverse complement strand
CTGCAATTGCGACTGTTGTAGTAGATACACCAGCACAAAAACCTGCTGTGGCTGAAAAAAAAGAAAAAGCTGAGAAAAAAGAAAAAGCTACAAAGGCTGAAGCTAAAACTACTAGCACACGAAAAAAATAAGACATTTTAGTATAAGCAAAATCGTTTACGCTTAATTGTGTAGACGATTTTTGTTTTATGGAGTTATATACACATGAATAAACGAAGTAGATTTCTTATTCTCATTGTGGTTATTGCATTGTGTTTTGTGTTTTTACTACCTTCAATTACTTGGTATCAAAATACACCAAAGGAATTACAAGCACTAGCATTAAGCTCACTCGAGAGAATAAAAGACTATTCTGTAGCTATGGCAGCATCCGATGTACAAATGCTCATAGACCTACAAGAAGATGACCCCCAAGCAATTTTACCAGAAAATTTTGATTATCTTAGAAAAGAAGCAGAAACCATGTATGAAATACGAGGGTTGACTTTTTCTAGTCCAATGACTGTTAGAGAATCACTGCTTGCTTTTGCTAACGAAAACGAAGTACGATCAATAGTTGAAAATCGATATAGAGATGAAATACTTGAAGCAAAAGAAACATATAATGGAGCGGTTAAATTAGGGCTTGACCTATCAGGCGGTATGAGCATTATTGCACGAGCTGACTTAGATGCTGCAGTTGCATCACAAGGTGATTCAATTGCAACAGATAACGTTGCGGCTTTTAAAGAAGAAGCGATGGTGCAAGTTATCGATACTCTTAGAGGGCGTATAGACCGATTTGGTCTTACAAATCCTACTATTAGACGTCAGGGTGAGGATCGAATTTATATTGAAATACCAGGTGCTGCAGAAACAGATACAATTAATTCAATTATCCTTGGAAAAGGAATTTTAAATTTTAGGTTTGTAGATGAAAATGCAACTGCATCATTCAATTCTTACTATGAATCAAATCCTGCTAATACTTTTACTGCAACAGGGGAATTATTAAACCCTGCAATTATCCCAGTAAATACAGAAGTTCTTGGATATTATGCTAAAGATGAATATGGTTTAGATGAACGGTTAGGGTATGTTGTTGTTGAAAAAGACATAGTACTTGATGGTCAGCATATCGACTCTGCAGTTGTTGGTGCTGATGATTACAACCAGCCTGATGTTCAATTAACTTTAGATGCAGATGGGGCCGTAATTTTTGGTGAAATAACTGCAGCAAATGTTGGCAGAAGCCTAGCAATTATTTCTGAAAATCAAGTAAAATCAACTGCTGTTATTAGAGAAGCCATTCCTGGTGGAAATGTTTCAATTTCTGGTTTTAGTTTACTCGAAGCACAAAATTTGCAAACAGTTTTACAAACAGCATGGTTAAATGTTCCTTTAACAGTAGAAAGTCAACAAATCATTGGTGCTTCACTTGGTGAAATTGCAATTGAACAAGGTTTGAAGGCTGTATTTTTTGGTTTGTTATTAGTAATGGTCTTTATGCTAGTATGGTATACTGGAGCAGGAATAAACGCTGTTATAGCACAAATATTAAATCTTTTTATAATGTTTAGTATTTTATCTGCTTTTGGTTTAACTATTACTCTTTCAAGTGTTGCTGGTATGATATTAACAATTGGTATGGCCGTTGATGCAAATGTTGTTGTTTTTGAAAGAATTCGCGATGAATTAAAACTTGGAAAAAGTAGAGCTGCCTCAGTAACTTCTGGGTTTGCACATGCTTTTTGGGCAATTATGGATGCTAACGTTACAACTTTTATTGCAGCCGCTTTCCTTTCACAATTGGGAACTGGTTCAATTCAAGGTTTCGCAGTAAGTCTTGCAATTGGTGTTGTTTCTTCAGTATTTACGGCGCTCTTTGTTTCTCGATTAATATTTGATTTCGGAACAGAGACACTTGGTCGTAATAAAATTCTAATTGGTTGGAGGCTTTCAAAATGAATAAAAAATTAATTCGCTTTAGTAAGCTATTTGTACCGTTTATTACCCTAAGCCTTGTGGTTATTGCGTTTGGTATATTTGGTTTATTTACTCGAGGGTTAAATCTTGGACTTGATTTTCAAGCTGGTTTAATTCAAGAAGTACGAATAGCTCCTGCTGCCCTAGAGGTAAGCTATATTGGTTCCTCTGCAGTATCAGTAGAAACAAATAGTGATTCTCTTTCAATAATTATAAGTGGCACAAGTTCTGAAGATGATACTCAAACCATATCATATGCAGATTATCCAACTATTGGAGATGTTGTTAATGTAATAAATGCTATTGAAGGCATGAGCGCAACAACTTTAATGGATGCCTCTTCATCTTCTATAGGAATGTTTGCAAGTACTAATAACTCAAATGTACTAACATCTGTTCCATACAAATTGTATACTACAGAAAATGTACCATTAATAAACATAGATCAGGTTAGACAAGCATTAGTAAACATACAAAGTGTTGCTATAAAATCTGTAGGTGAAGAAAATCAAAATGGTTTTCAAATACGTGTAGAAGATGATGGTAGCGATGCTGAAGTAAGTAAAACACTACAGGACAAAATATGGAGTGCACTTACGTTAGCCTTTGGCGAAAACAATGTGGCAATATTAAAAACCGACTTTATTGGAGCTCAGTTTTCAAATACACTTGTGTTGCAATCTATTTTGTTGGTAGTTGGAACACTAGCATTAATTTGGATTTATGCAACTATTCGATTTAAATGGGACTTTGCTCTTGGTGCTGTATTTGCAATTATTCACGATGCTTTAATTATGATGGCCTTTATTGTTTGGTTTGGTCTAGAACTTAATGCAACACTTATTGCGGCTATTCTTACAATTATTGGATATTCTATAAATGATACCGTTGTTGTTTTAGATAGAGTTAGAGAAAACGTTAAAATTCTCAAGTTTAAAAACTTTAAGGATGTTTTAGATATTTCTCAAACTGAAATTTTAGGTAGAACAATCATAACTACAGTAACTACGTTATTGGCAGTATTTGCATTGTACTTCTTTACAGATGGTTCAATGAAAGAATTTGCATTGGCTCTTATTGTAGGTATGCTATCTGGCGTATATTCAACGATATTTATAGCAAGTGCATTTATTTCTTTTGCTCGTCGTAATTGGAAACCATCCGATGAAGAAAAGAAATCACAAGTTGTAGAAGTTCAAATCTAAGGTTTTTATACAACGTTTACTACCCACAGGGCTTATGCTTTGTGGGTATTTTTTTTAAATGTATGGCGCATCCACTGCATTGTACGGAGCGAATATAGAATCCGCACCGTACAATGCAGAGGTCGGTCTACGACTCCAATTCCTCGAAAATGCTTTACATTTTCTGTGGTATTTCCGCCTCCGCCCTTGCGCGGCCTCGTAGTTGTGCTCGCCACATAGGCCGAGCCCAATATGTATTCCTATATCGTGGCAACTTGAATGTTGACACAAATGATCAATACTAAGTGATAAAGCAAAAAATTCTCAACATTTCTACTAGAAAGAAAACTCATAAAACGATATAATTGCTCTATGAGTACAAATATACATGAACTATTAAAAACAGCTTTAAATGTTGCAAAAGATGCAGATTGGGTTGGGCTTAAAAGAAGAGCTTCTACTTCGAGCTTTTATATGGCACGTAATGCGCAATTTGAACAAGCAATGAGCGGATATGATGATGGTATAATGGTTGAAGTTTTATACAAGGGCAGCTTTGGTTATGCTGGCACAAGTGACATATCAATTGGGGGAATAAAGAGGGCTACTGAGTCTGCTTTGCAATTCGCACTATTAAGTACTAAAAAATCGGTGTATCCTTTTACACCCGATGTAAGACCCAATACACAACTTACATATAAAACTAAAATGCAAGATAGTTCCAAAGCATCGAGTGATGATATTTTTGACATTCTACTGTCTTCTTGTAACACATTAAAACAAAGTGATCAGATAATACAAACGAATGCAATGATTGAACAAGGACAATATGACTTTGAAATTGTATCAAGTAATGGGGCGAAAATAGAGCAGTCCTTACATTACATAGGTCATAGTTTGCAGGCAGTAGCACAAAAAGATGAGCTTGTACAAATTAGAACTGCAAATGGGCCTAGAGGATTAAATCAACAAGGCGGCATCGATCTTATTAAGAGAGAGGACCTTATGCTCAGTGCAAAAAAAGTGGGGCAAGAAGCACTAGAGCTTTTGCATGCAGAGTCATGCCCGAGTGATACCAGAACACTTGTATTAATGCCGGATCAGCTTATGCTACAAATTCATGAAAGTATAGGACACCCCTTAGAAATAGATAGAATTTTAGGTGATGAGCGAAACTACGCTGGAAGTAGCTTTGTAAAACTAAGTGATTTTGGAAACTTTCAATATGGCTCAGAATTACTTAACGTAACATTTGATCCAACTATCGAAAATGAGCTTGCAAGTTATGGCGTTGATGAAATTGGAAATGTTGCAAAAAAAGAATTTATCATAAAAGAAGGGGTACTTGTTAAAGGGCTTGGCAGTTTAGAAAGTGAAAAAAGATCAGGGATACAAGGTGTAGCTTGTCAGCGTTCAACTTCTTGGAATAGAGCCCCAATAGACAGAATGGCAAATTTAAATATAGAGCCAGGAAAGTCAAGCTTTGATGACATTATTAAAAACACTGAAAAAGGTATCCTTATGCATACAAATCGTTCATGGTCAATAGACGATTATAGAAATAAATTTCAGTTTGGTTGTGAATACGGGCAATTAATTGAAAATGGTAAAATAACAAAAACGGTACGTGATCCCAATTATCGTGGCATATCTTCAAATTTTTGGCGTAACTTATGCATGGTTGGAGATGAATCAACATTTAAGCCTTTTGGTACACCAAACTGCGGCAAGGGAGAACCAAATCAAGTGATTTTTGTGGGACATGCAAGTCCAGTATGTGCGTTTAATAATGTGGACATATTCGGAGGTGGACTATGATACAAAACTCGAGTATTAATTTTAAGAACTATTTTACTACTTTAACCGATTTTGTTTTTTCAATACTTGAAAAAGATGAGCATTTAGCATTTACTTTTGTAGGTGAAGAAAGTGTTTTTATGAGATTTAATAATGCAAAAGTAAGACAGATAGGTAGTGTTGAACAATTAGAAGCCTCTATTATTATGTGGAAAAATGAGCGAACATTTTCTATGTCTTGTATGCTAAGTTTAGAAGAGGGTAAAGATTTAACTCTTCTTAAGGATGTAATACACAGTGCTAGAAATCAATGTTCTTTGCTTCCTAAAGACCCTTATCAAGCGATTCCTAATGCTAGCGATACTTCGGAATCAATATATGATGGTACGCTTATACACAGCAATGAAATCGTGGATACCATTTTATCTCCTGTGCAGGATCTTGATTTTACAGGATTATTTTCACAAGGAAGTATTTATAGGGCAAGTGCAAACTCACTAGGTGCAAGACATTGGTTTGAAACTAAAAACTTTGTTTTAGATTTTTCTGTATGGTTAGCGAATGGAAGGGCAGTGAAATCTTGCTATTCTGGAAGGAATTGGAGTAATGAAGAGTATCTTTCCAAAATTGATTCAGCACGTCTTTCACTTGCGACTCTTAACAACGAGCAAAAAGAACTTACTAGTGGAAAATACAGGGCTTTTATTAGTGCAGATGCACTGCATGAAATAGTTGAGTTTTTCTCTTGGAATGGACTTGGTGAAAAAGGCTTTAGACAAGGAGAAAGTGCTTATATTGCACTTCGTGAAGGACGAGAGCATTTTTCGAAGAAAGTTACAATTAGCCAAGACTTTTCATTAGGAGGTGAACCTCGTTTTAATGATATGGGAGAAGTTGCACCAGATAAACTTGTATTAATAGAAAAGGGTAAACTTGTAAATACTATAATAAGTTCTAGAACAGCGAAAGAATATGATATACAAGCAAATGGTGCTGATGAAGAAGAAGGCGTTCGCTCAGTTTGTATTGATGGCGGAGAGTTAGAAGAAAAAGATATACTAGAAAGATTAGGCACAGGAATCTATATTTCTAATTTTCATTATCTTAATTGGAGTGATGTCCAAAATGCACGTATTACTGGTATGACGCGCTTTTCTTGTATGTGGGTAGAAAATGGAAAAATGGTTGCACCTATAAAAGACATGAGGTGGGATGATTCATTGTATAATTTACTAGGAACAAAACTAGAAGAGATTACAACTCAACAGCACCTGTTTTCTGAGACTTCTACCTATGATAGACGGGAAGTAGGTTCATGTTTGCTTCCTGGTATCTTGGTGAGTGAACTAAATTGCACTTTGTGATAATGTACAATTTATAATGTATAATTAACTATTGTTAACGTTACGAAATTTAAATAATACTTACATCTATCACAGAATATATGTAACCAAAAGATTAATTTTTCGAATCAATTATACATTATTTCTTGCTGCTAAAATATGATAATGAAAAACCAACTGCAAGTGTTACAAATGAAATTATTAATTCAAAACTTGCAGGAATCCCTGGGTAGATGACAACAATTGAGCCTGCAATTAGGCCTAAAATTGCCCCATATGTTTGAGCTGGAACTTTTTCAAGTAGTAACCGAACAAGCGTTGCTCCTCCCAAAAGTCCTATAAGGGCTCCAATTGCAACAGGAATTAATAATAGGATATTTAAAGCTTGGACTGCAGTAATTATTGTCGTATAAGATCCAATGACCAATAGTAAAAAAGAGCCTGAAATACCTGGGATAATCATTGCAACAGCAGCAACTGCTCCGCTTGCTAGCAAAAAGAAAAATAGAGATATACTTAATTCAGTTTGGATAGTATTAGAAATAGCTTGACCATTTAGAGTATCTATTACAACCATGATAGCAAAGAAAATAAGCATTGTTGCAACAACCGTTAGAGGAGGACTTTGTATATCTTCGCCACAGGAACCCTGTATTTTTTTTACTATAAGTGGTAAGCTACCTGCAATGAGACCTATAAAAAACCAATTTGTAGGAATTGGATAGGCATCAAAAAGAATTACTAATATCTTACTCGAAGCAATAATACCAAGCCCAATGCCAATCGCAAGTGGAAGCCAAAATTTCCACATAGAAAATATTTTTTTTACATTTATTGTTATAACACTAATGAGCCTGTCATAAATACCAAACACAACTGCCATAGTTCCACCAGAAACTCCAGGAATTACGTTTGATGCTCCTAAAACAATCCCAATACCAATTAATTTTAATATCTCAATCATATTCTTACCATTTACCTTTTATTTTTATTCTACCAGACAAACAGTAACAGAGTATAATAATCTGCGTAATCTGCGTAATCTGTGGATTTTTTTATTGTTTTGTCATTAAAGACGGTTTAAACACCTCATCAAATTTTTCATTGCTTAAAAAACCAAGAGAGGTACAAGCCTCTTTTAAGCTGATATTTTCTTCAAAAGCTTTTTTTGCTGTAATGGCTGCTTTTTCATATCCAATATGTGGGTTTAATGCTGTTACTGTCATAAGGCTGTTCTGTACGTTTTCTTTCATTTTTTCTATGTTGGCCTTAATCCCTGAAGCACAGTGGATATTAAACGAATCTAATGCTTCACTTAAAAGACGAACTGACTGTAAAAAATTATACGCAATGAGTGGCATATAAACGTTTAACTCAAAATTTCCTTGACTTGCCCCAATGCCAATTGCGCTATCGTTTCCCATTACTTGTACACAAACCATAGTTAATGCTTCACTTTGTGTTGGATTAACTTTCCCTGGCATTATAGATGATCCAGGCTCATTTTCTGGTATAGATATTTCTCCCAAGCCACAACGAGGTCCAGATGCTAGCCATCGCACATCGTTCGCAATCTTCATTGCATCACATGCAAGAGCTTTTACGGCAGAGTGTGCAAATACTATTTCATCTTTACTCGTTAAAGAGTGAAACTTATTTTTAGCAGTAACAAATGGCTTGTTTGTTAACTTTGCAATTTCTTTTGCTACAAGAGTATCAAATCCCTTGGGAGCATTTAAACCTGTTCCAACAGCAGTAGAACCAAGTGATAATTCAAGTATTGGTGGAATTGAAACTGAAATAAACTCTAGGCACCGCTCTAGTGAGGAGCTCCACCCTGAAATTTCTTGTGAAAATGAAATAGGGACTGCATCCTGTAGATGAGTTCGTGCAATTTTAATTATGTTTTCATTTTTATTCTCAAGATTTTTAAGTGTTTTTATTAGTCGAGTAACACTAGGAATCAGTTTGTCTTGTAGAGCAATAACAGCACTAATGTGTATGCTGCTTGGAAAAGTATCATTTGATGATTGGCTCATGTTTACATCGTCATTTGGATGTATTCGTGTGTTTGATTTTTTTTCACTGAGTATTTGGTTTGCTCTATATGATATAACTTCGTTGAGATTCATGTTTGATTGTGTGCCACTTCCTGTTTGCCAAACAACAAGAGGGAAATGTTCATCAAGTAAACCACTTTGTATTTCATCGCACGCGCTAGAAATAGCAGATAGTTTTTCATCTGTCATTTTATCGGGACAAAGTTGATTGTTTGCAATTGCACAGCCTTTTTTTAAGACGGCAAAGGCTCGTATTATTTCTATAGGCATTTTTTCAAGGTTTACACCTATCTTAAAATTATTACGACTTCTTTCGGTTTGTGCTCCCCAGTATTTATCAGAGGGAACCTGTACTTCTCCCATGGAGTCTTTTTCTGTTCGATATTCCATGTCTTAAGTGTAGCGTAAATTTAGTTTTTTTTCAAGTTACATACGTTTATTCAAGTGGACAGGAAAGACTTTCTTCTTGTACAATAACTTTTAATAAAGGATATTCATTGCCATATACAACATGGCCACGCACAAATAACGATACTTCTTTGTTTTTCTTAGTTATACAAGTAAGATGTAATTTAAATTGTTCTGTGTTCTTTTTAACGCAAGCATAAATAAATGACACAACTCGTTCTTTGTCTTTTTCATGAAGAATATCAACAAGTATTGTTTCTTTATGCTTTAATGCATGAGCTTTACTTATTCCGTGTATTTTATAAAATTCTTCATTTGCATACTCTAATTCTAAGGTATCTTTTACCTTTGCAATAAAGACCCCATCTCCCCCAACAGATTTATAAATCTCAAGTTGATTTTCAAGCTCTTGGCGTTTTTTAGCAGCTATTTTAAGCTTTTCATTTGCTTTATATTCTTTATCCACATTCTCTAAGCTTGCTAGAATAATAGTTGAATCTTTCTCTGCTGCTACAACCTTTCCATGCATTTTTAACCACATATAGGGATTTACCTTTTTGTATGTTGCCGCACGTATAACAATACTCGTAGAATTTCCAACGCTTTGAAGAGATTGTAGTGTTTTTCTTATTTCTGGTATATCATCAGGGTGAACCGTTTTTGTTGGATCATCTCTAAAACTAGCAAGGTTTTCTGATGTGTAGTTAAGTGTTTTAAAGTATTCATCATTAACTCTAAGGATTGTAATACCATCAGTTTTTAGTTCGTATAAAACAAGGGCTCCAACAAAATGGTTAAAAATAAAGTTAAACTTAGAGTTTGGAAACCAAATATCATCTATATCAAGTAGGAGTCGATAATCCAGGTTTGAAATTACTTCTGTACTGGTTGTGTGATTGCGTAAATATTCATCAAAGTCAAGTTTTGATAATGGTCGTGAATAGTAATATCCTTGTCCCATTTCACAACCAATACTTCTTAAAAAGCTTAGCTGTTCTGATGTTTCTATACCTTCTGCAACAACAATTAATTTTAGTTGTTTTGCAAGACGTACTATAAAATTAATAATTTCACCAGATTGTTTGTTCTCTGTTTGAGCTTGAATAAAACTCATATCCAATTTAAGCGTATCAAGGTCCATGGTGTTTAATACATTTAATGAAGAATAACCGGTACCAAAGTCATCTAGTTCTATATGAAAACCTAAAGAATGAAGATTATTTACTGCTTCAATAATTTTTGATGTGTCTGTTGAATATGCGCTTTCAGTTATTTCTAAGTGTAAACACTCAATCGGAATACCATTTCTATCAATCATTGCAAGAAGAATTTTTGAAAGTTCTGGATTATGGAGATCTACTCTAGAAACGTTAACTGAAATAGGTAGTGGTGTTAATCCTGCATCTATCCACGAACGTACATATTGACATGAAATATCCCATACGTATTCATCGAGCTTTGAAATAAATCCATTTGATTCAAATGTTGGAATAAAAACATCTGGGGAAATAATACCACGTTCAGGATGAATCCATCTTACTAGGGATTCTGCTCCTACAACTTTTCCATTAGAAAGATTACACTTAGGCTGTAAGTATACTTCAAACTGCTTTTGATTAAAGGCGGTTTGCATTTCGTCTATAATGTAGTATTTTTTATATGAGTCCTCGCTCATTGACTCATCATATGTTGTAAATGTTACCCCATAACGCTCTTTACTTTTCTTTAAAGCCACAATTACTTTAGAATTAATAATAGAAAAGTCCATGTAATTATCTTCAATGTTATAGATACCAATAGAAATACTGAGCTTATAATCAACGCGAAAGCCTGCAATGATTGTTTGAATTTCTTTTTGCAAAAGAGGTATCATGCCGTTGTTTGGAAGGGTTGCACAACAAATTACAAAATTATCTGCTCCCAGATGTCCCAAAACTGAGCTTGTGTTTATTAAAGAAAGTGTTTTTAATCTATGGGCAACATATTTTAAAAGTCTATCCCCTTCCTCAAAGCCAAAAAAAGCATTAACCAATTGGAACTTATCAATGTTTATTTTAATAAACATATAGTTCTTTTCTGTGTTTTGAATAAGAAGTTCTTTTGCTTTCTTAAAAAAAAGATTTTTTGAATATAAACCAGTTATAGGATCAAATTCTTCATTTTTGAGTTCTTCTCTTAATTGTTCAAGTTCTTCTTTTAGATATTTATTTTCTTCCTGAAGTTTTTTGCTCATGTTTTCCTCTAGCGCGCTTTTTTTCTAGCCCGCTTAAAATCATACATTTTTGTATCTGCTAATGCTAAAATTTCTATTGCACTTAAAATGCCTTTTTTCTTAATTTCTACAACACCATAACTTATAGAAGTTTCATATGGTTTATTAAACTTTTGTGAAATAGTCTTAGCTTGTTCATAACAAAGTAAAACCTTTTTTGCAATTTCGTACTCATCATCGATTGTACCTAATACTAAAAATTCATCGCCTCCCATTCGGGCAACAAATTTATCTGAAAAAACAGAAGTAAGAATTTTTGCAACCTCTTGTATATAAAAGTCACCCTCTTCATGTCCAAATTGGTCATTGGCGATTTTTAATCCATCGATGTCTATGTAAGCAACATAAAAGTTATCACTCGTTGTTGCGTATTCATAAAGTGTTTTTTCACCTATTTTTCTAATATGTGTTTGTGTAAAAGAATCTATGTCAGCTGAAATTTTTAGTTTTTCTAGCTGTTTTTCTTCTTTTTTAATTTCAGTTTTTAGACGTTGAAAGTTTTTTTGATGTAAGAATAATCTTGAAAACTCATAAGCATGCCCCATCGTGGCTATGTAGATTGCGATTGCGAATACACCTTGTCCTATTAAGAATATAGCTGTGTTTAAAGTATTGGTTTGCGACGACATCAAAAATGACGTGCTTGCTTGGTATATAAATGCTATCGTAAAAATTCCAATAGAAAAGAGTAAATTATTTTTATTGCTAAAAATCATAAATACTTGATCTTTACTAACAGAACTCATTGCACGCCTTAGAGTAAAAGGGCGAAGAAAGAGTGTTATTGCTGTTGTTAATAAACGTATGTCGACACTTTGTATTGCTTGTGAAACTGGGATTTGATTGACTAGTGAAATAATTGCTAGGATAATAGCTCTCATAGCAAAAATATTTAATGCAAATGAAAGGGTTCCGAAAATGATTTTAGGGAAAGACTGTTTAAATAAAAGCTTAAATTCAAGTGTATACATCAATAAAAATGAAAACATAATTATGTAGTCATATTTAAATTCGGTAATATATATTGAAGCATATAATATGAAAAAATTTATGGGTGTAAAAGCAATTATATACGGTACTATATTTGCTTCATGTGCATATAAGCTTTTTGAATATGAAAATACCATAATATTATAAATAATAAAAAGTAATGTAATTAAATATATCATATAGTACTGTCTCCATTCATAGAATAAAAAGCTTTCTTTTTTTCTCTCATTCTTTCATCTGAAATTCTTAAAATTTCAGAAAGGCTCATTTGTTCTTTTGTATTGTCAACATACACCGTTCCAATGCATACAGAACATTCATATTCTGTGTAGTTATTACTATGTTCGATATTCTCATTAATGCGGTTAACAATAATTTGGGCATCATCGTATTCTATAGAGGTAAGTATAGAAATAAACTCGTCTCCACCAATTCGTGCAGCTAAATCTATTTCTCTTATGGACTCTTTAATTACTTGTGCAATTGTGCAAATATAGTCATCGCCTATTTCATGTCCGTAAGTATCGTTTACCTTTTTTAAACCATTTAAATCAATAAAAAGCACAGCATATTTTGCCTTTATATTATCACACATATTTGCGAGCGATTCAAAAATTATTTTTTTTGTGTATAGTCCTGTTAAACTATCTCTAGCAATTTCATGTTCTATTCTTTGTTTTTCAGCTATCAATTGGTGATGAGAATCTAAGATTTTATCATTTTTTCTTTTATACATATGCATGTTTATAAAGTTTATTGAATATAAGAAAAAGAAGTAAAATAAAACATAACAAAATATTGAAGTTGTAACGGTAATAAATAGTAAAAAATCTATTTCTTCTGCGCGGATTATTAAAAAAGATTCAAGCGTTAAAAGTGATAGTATAGCTAATGTAACAATTAATAGGTTTTTTGTATAATTTTTTGCGTTCGAAACTTTTCTGATTTCCGATATTTTTATAAATTTTGTAAGAGTGAACAATACTATTATTAATAAAGAGCATGTTATTGTTAAGCTTTGTAAATATAGAGTTGTAGTTTTAAATAAACTAATAATTGATATATGAAATATATTTGCAAATAAAACAATTACCAATTCGTGTGTTATTCCGATGTGAAGAAAAAAGACTGCTGCACCAAATAACTTTTGAATAAAAGGGGCTTTTGATAAAAGGGTGAACTCAATAAAAAGAACAACTGTGCCAATAAAAAATATAAATGGAAAGGGGATATTCAAATAAACATATGAAAATAAAAGAAAAATATTACAAATTGAGACTAAAAATACTAACCATTTTTTCTTTGTGAATTTTCCAAGTATTTGTCCAGAGAAGGATAATGCAAAAACATTGTATATAAGAAATGTAGCAATAGCCAGTAGAGGCCACAAAATATTTAATTCATTTTGACTCATAGTACAACCCCATAAGAAATAATACACAATATACACATTTTGTGCAAGACAATCTTTTCTTGACCACATTTATCAAACGAATGTATATAAATATAATGTATAAAAATAACAAAAGTTACATATTTTATAAAAAAAACTTGATAAAAGTACTAATAATTACTATAATAGTGCTCATGGAAGTTAGAGTTAGATACGCACCATCCCCAA
>CAYJIS010000052.1:0-13692 GCA_964370315.1 uncultured Treponemataceae bacterium | reverse complement strand
TATTACAGTCATTTGACTCTGCAAAAGCATCCGCTCCTCCTCTTACTGGTTTGTCACCGTACGCAATTGAAAATGAAAAAACTATAGATGCCTATGTTGAAGATCAAAAAGGGTACCCAGTTTCAGGAACACTAAATGTGCGCACTAAATATTTCAAAAATGTTAATCTCAAAACAATTTTTGATATTCCTTTTATTGGCGAAATTACATTAAATTCAATATTTGATTATAAAATTGGCATGTCGTTATATGAAGGTTCTGATGCAGATGCACCTAATGAAGCTACTATTATTGTTGCAGGAAATGGACAAAACTTAGATCTAAATGTAACAAAAAATTTCAATAATGCCTTACACAGTGCTTCTTTTGCATTAAGTGAAAAACCTTTAAATCTAGAGCTTGATATCGGTATTACGAGGCAAGCTCAAACACTATTTGGTATAGGCGTACCTGAGACAACAATAAGATTATTGCGTCAAGAAGGTGGAATACCTAAAACGTTATTATTTAATCGTGATACATATGCATGGGAGGATGGAAGTGGCTTTTCACTACGTTCAGGAGAAAAAAAAGACTATATCATTACTATTTCAACTGGAGATGGAGACTTAGAAGTTTGCTATGAATTAGAATGGTCTCAAGAATCAAAAACTGAATCAGGCTCGATTCTAGTACCAGTTTTTTCAATAGACAGTGCATCTCAAGCTCCAGAGATAAGTGTATCGGGAGCTAGTTCTAATTATAGTGTAACGTATACTGATACGAGCGAAGAAAGTATGTTAATGTCTAAAGATTTACATTTAGATTTACACTTATATAATTTAAGTGAGGATGCTCAGCCCATAACAATAACATCTGTTTACGAATCTAGTTACATGTTAAAAAGTGTTAAGATTGATAATTCACATTTAGCGCTTCGTGGGGGGGCATATGGTACGGAAAGTCTTCCATTAGCGATAAGTTTGGAAAGTGTGCCTTGGGAAGAAGAAGCCATTATTACATTGTACATTGTATATCCAAAGACTGGTTATGATGTTGTGCATTCGCTAAAAGAATTAAAGCTAACAGTCCGTCGTGATTCGTGGCAGTAGGAGTTAAAAATGAAAAGAAACATTGTTTTTATACATATATGTATTATTTCATTTGCAAGTATTATTTTCTCATGTGACAGTGGCTTTACTATTAGCGAAAATGATTTTAGAGGTGTTGCTGCGTTTGATATACCAACTTTAGATGAGTCAACTGGAGTAAACGTTTTTACTGCTAATTTTAATATTACTGAATGTACGGCTACAACTTTATTAGAAGAACATGGTAGTACGAACCACTTGAAAATTTCTAATATTAATGATAGTAAAACAACGCTTACTATGTTTTTAAATGTCGATGGCTTGGTCACTGGTGATTATTCCAATGTAAAGGTTAGTGCAGAATATACGAGTTTAACCGCAACAAGTAAAAACCTTGTAGAGAAGATTCAATTTGATCGTTATGGTGAAATGGTGTTTGAAGCAAATACAGGAATTACATCTTTTGATCCAAGTGCTTCTACGATAATAATTGACTTAAACACATCTCAAACTCCTCAACTAGGATATATTACCTTTACTTTTGAGTTTGCAAAATCTGTGTATGATGAAAGTAAAAGTACTCAATTCTATACCTTGTATTTAAACGTAAGCAATGAAAAAACAACACCTTTTCTATATTTTAAAGCTGTAGAATCAATAGATATAGATAATACTATTGAGATAACAAATTTTACTTCAAATGGATTTACTGCAACACACACAAATGATTTACTCATTCCTGCAAATAGAATAAGCCAAGATGTTCAAATTAGCCTGTCTAATGTAACACCTGATTTTCCTTTAACAATTAGTTTGGCAAAAAGTAGTACTGAAGGTGGCGTTGAGTTGCATCAAACAGAATCTACTGGTGGAACATTTTCGTTTACTATTAATTATGCTGAAGAAAAGAGTAAAATTAAAGTTACTGAAAATACGTATGTTTTTGAAATAAATGATAAAAACAATTACTACCAAGGATTAAATGGTCCGCTATACATCACAGTTAAAACTGTTCGAAATTATCCAACTAACGTATTACCTAGTTTTAGTAACTCGTTTTCTACCAGCGGTAATGCAAGTCCTTGGTCATGGCGAATGCAATATAGTCAGCTTGAAAAGGGAAATAAACGTGTAAAAAAAGATCATAAAACTAATTCGGGGCAGGATGTAACAAGCCCCACATATGAATGGGAAGATTAAAATGAAACAAAAAAAAATAGTAATAATTATTATACTTACAATATTCTCAACCATTTTGTTTGCTGGTGGAACTAAAGAATCATCTGAAGTAATAACAAAAACAGAAAGTGGTACAGCAATTTTTCTCAATAGTGCTACCACAAATCCAAGTGATGATGGTAGTGTAGGTGGAACAGGCGACGTCCAAGCTTCTTCTGGTTGGCTTTATTCTGATATCATTACTATTTATCCAGAAATTGACTATAGAATAACGGCTACCGTCGTAGTTGGTAGTGCTTCTAGTAACAATAGTGATGCAGGAGGGGATAGGGTAAGACTTTATCTCGTTCCTATAACCAATACTAGTAATACTTTCACACTATCAGATGCAGGTGGTATAGCGGTAATCAAACTAAATGGAGAAAATGCAGTAAAACAACCATACATAGAGCTTAGTACAGGTACTCATACTATTGATATTATTTTTTCAAGTAACGAGCTTACTAAAATGCGTGTTGTATTTGAAAAAGGTCAGCCTGATTGGAGTAATGCGGATAATGCTAAAATGGCTGGACAAGAGGTTCGAGTATCAAATATTCAAATTGACTACGTAATCGAATAATTGTGTTTACAAATACGCATTCATGCCTTATACTTTAGGTAAGGAGTTTATACATGAAAAAAATTATTCTTTGCATAGCTTTTGTTTTACTTGTATCAACAAGTTTAATTTCTCAAAGTGACTCTCTTCATTCATCGTATGATGAAATTCTAAAAACGTATGTAAAAAATGGGCTTGTGGATTATGGACAATTAAAGGCAAATAGATCTTCACTTGATAATTATTTACAACAACTTTCGAGAGTAAGCGAACGAGAGTTTAATACGTGGCAAGAAAATGCACAACTTGCCTTTTTGATAAATTTATACAATGCTGCTACATTACAACTCATCATTGATAATTATCCTTTGGATTCGATTCGTGACATAGGGAATTTTATTTCTGGACCATGGGATCAAAAAGTTGTAAGTTTGTTTGGTGAAAAAATTACCCTTGATAATGTAGAGCATGATATAATTAGAGTTGACTATGATGAGCCTCGGATACATATGGTATTAGTGTGTGCCGCCATTGGTTGTCCGCCATTATTAAACGAAGCATACACAGCAAGCAAATTAGAGAGTCAATTAGAAAAGCAATCTCGGTTTTATTTAAGAAATAGCAAAGGTTTAGTGTTACGTCGATCGGAAGGAAAAGTGTACTTATCTTCAATATTTAAGTGGTATGGTGAAGATTTTGATTCAGTTCGTGATTTTGCACAAAAATATTCTGGACAAAATTTAGAAGGGCTAAAAATTGATTGGATAGATTATGATTGGTCTCTAAATGATTTAAACTAAGTATTTTTTAAGGGCTTCTTGTATATGTATAGGAAGCCAAGCATTTATTAGTATACCTGTTTCTAGCCATTCTGTTTCTTTAATAATACCATGTTTACGTATTACTTGTTCTACGGTGCATTCTTCGATTGGAACAGTGTACGTGAGGAGCTCCCCTACAAGTTCTGTTTTTATTTTATCTTTTAGTTCAGTAAGTCCATCTTTTGATTTTGCACTAACCATTAACGCGCTGTGTTCTTTGCAATATCGTAACACTCTGTTTTTTAAGAAAGCATTGTTTTCTAGTGCGTCAATTTTATTAAACACTGTAATTTTTTTAATGTTTTCTCCTCCAATTTCTGAAAGGACAGTCATTGTTGTCTTACATTGTTCTTCAAAGTTTTTATCTGCTGCATCCAGTAATAAGATAATTAAATCAGCTTGCGATGCAACCTCAAGTGTTGAATGAAATGAGTTTACTAGTGTGTGAGGAAGATTTCTGATAAAACCAACAGTATCACTTAAAATAATTTCTATTGAGCCATTTACCGATAATTTTCTCGTAGTTGGGTCTAAAGTTGCAAATAGAGCATCTTGAACAAATGATGTGGCCCCTGTTAAAGCATTTAGCAAACTTGATTTACCTGCATTTGTATAACCTACAATCGCACAAGTATAAGCCCCAGTTTTATGTCTTCGTTTTCCCTGTATGTGACGTTCTTTTGATACGTTTACTAATTGTGTTTTAAGCAAAGCAATCTTTTGTAAAATCGACCTTCTGTCCAGTTCTAATTGTGTTTCACCACTACCTTTTGATCCATAGTTTCCTCCTCGTTGTCTTGCCATATCTCCGTAAGAATGGGCCAATCTCGGAAGTGAATATTGTAGGCGAGCAAGTTCCACTTGAAGCACAGCTTCTTTCGTTTGGGCTCTGGAAGCAAATATTCTAAGTATTATTTCTTCTCTGTCATATACAGGAATGTTGGTTAATCGCTCCCAATTTCTTTGCTGAGTTGGGGATATTTGAAAGTCGAATACTATGCAGTCTGCTTCTGTTTCTTGTGCCCAAGCAGAGATTTCTTCGGCCTTTCCTGAGCCCAATATATATCGAGGTGAGGGCTTCTTTATTTTTACATATTCAATATGTACTGTTTGTAAGCCTAATGTGTCAGTTAATCCTTGTAATTCATTTGCATGATACATTGCTTCACTATCTTCAGTGTCGTACACTAAGAGGCAGCGAATTTTTGTGTTTTCTTCTTCTTGAATATTAATCATATTTGCTGTGGCAGCCATTTTTTTCTAATATAATAAAAACTCATTGCAATTGCTGCAAGAGTCCACGTAATTGGATAACACATCATAATAGAGTGTATGCTTTGGTTTAATGGTACTACGACCGATAACCATACAATTCTAATAAAGCAAATACAAATAGCACTTATAAGTGTTGGGACAAGTGTTTTTCCGGCACCTCTAAGAGCTCCTGCGAAGAGCTCAATTGGTATAAACAATAAAAAGAACTGTGCAAAAAAACGAATCATATAAATCCCATCATGTATAACTTGTGTATCATTAATAAATAGAGAAAAAATTTGCTTTGCGAAAATCCATAATAGAATAGAAATTAGTATAGCAAAACCGAGTGCAATAAAAAAACACTGTTTTGTGCCTTTAAGTACTCTGTCATAATTTTTTGCTCCATAATTTTGGCCAACAAATGTTGTGAGAGCAATGCCAAAGGCGTTCAAAATCATCCAGTAAAAACTATCAACTCTTCCAAAAGCGGCCCAAGCAGCGATGATGTTTGTGCCCAATGCATTTATATTTGCTTGGATAATTATGTTAGATAGAGAATACATTATTGCTTGTAATCCTGCAGGGAATCCAATTAATAACATGCTTTTTAAAATGGGCAGTGAAAAACCTATACTTTTAAAATGTAACTTGTATGTATCGGTAGTATTAGTTAAGCACATACAAGTTAAAATCATACTAACTGTTTGAGCTGCAACTGTCGCATAAGCTGCGCCTTGTATTCCCCAACGAAAAACTCCAATAAAAAGAAGGTCCAAAATAATATTAGTAATCATACCTGCAATTAAAAAATAGAGAGGTCTCTTTGTGTCTCCGACTGCCCGTAATATTCCAGAACTTATATTGTAAATCATTAAGGGCAAAATACCAGCAAAATATATTCTTAAATATAAAATAGCTTTATCATATATTTCTTGTGGGGTGCCTATGAGATTTAAGGCTAGAGGCGTGGCTATAAAACTTATAATCATAAGAAGTATACCTCCAGCTATAGCGAGGGCAAATGATGTATGTACAGCGAAATGAATATCTCTCGTGTTTCGTGCTCCATAAAATTGAGACACAATAACAGTGGCGCCAGAACTTAAGCCAACAAAAAAACCAACGAGCAAGTTGATTAATGTACTTGTACCTCCACCAACGGCAGCAAGAGCTTCTTTTCCTAAAAAACGGCCAACTATTATTGCATCAACAGTATTATATAATTGTTGAAAAAATATCCCTAGTAAAATTGGAAAGAAAAGAGATAAGATTTGTTTCCAAATAATACCTTGTGTTATATCTTGAACAGTATTTTGGATAGAAGTATTTGTACTCATTATTCATAGTTATATACTTATTTTCATAATTAGTAAAGTGCCTTGATTTAGATTTTTTAGTTTACTCCCTTGTGTAGTAACATTATTGAATTTATTATAGTGTTGTGTTATTATATATATATGGAGGTAACTATGTTTACTAAAAATAAATTACAAATTATAACATTCGCTTTATTAGGATGTGTGTTGCTTTTAAGTGGGTGCTTGTCAGGTGGCATGAACTCAGTAGCAAAAGAGCTTGAAGGAACAGTTAAGTCTGAAGTTTTAGAGCACAAAGGTTCTTCTTTAGGGTTAAATGAACTCCCTATTTGGGTAGAAACATATATTCTTAAAGGTATAACTGGGCTTGAAAAATTGTCTGAGTATGAAGGCGACTATTGCTTTGTCGCAGAAACAACTTCTTCAAATTTAAATGCTGCTCAAATGTGGGTGGATAATTTTAGTGTTCCACAAACAATTGCACGTAATGTTTCTACTCGTGTTGAAGGTGTTTTTACTGGAGCTGCCTCTGGTGGAGCTGATGAATATGGAACATATTTTGAAAGCATTGTAAACACAATGACGAATACAGAATTTTCAGGTGCAAAAAAAGAAAACGACTGGTGGCTTTTAACACGTCGTTATGATGTAGATTCAAAAGATACATACGAAGATTCTTACAGAGCATTCGTGTTATATACAATACCAAAAGAATTACTTGACCAACAAATAGTGTCGGTAATTAACCGTATTGAAACTGAAAATAATCTGAACGTGCAAGAATCAGCACTTACAGATAGAGTGAAAAATCTTATACAAAACTCAGGTATATAATTGATATCGAGGGCATTATAATTAATGCCCTAGTATATTCTCTGAATATATGTGGTTTTTGGAATAACTGTAATTTCTACACGACGATTTAAAGCACGTCCTTCTTCTGTATTATTATCTCCTATTGGAAACTCACCGCCATATCCTCTATACGTAAACAAGGTTTCATCTACGCCTCTTTCAACCATTTCATCAATAATTGTAAGGGCTCTTGCATTTGATAATTGTAACTCACCTTCGGGTCTACCTACATTTGCTGTGTGACCTTCTACTAAAATAGTGCTTTCACCATTTTGTGTTGCTATAAGCAGCGATTGTGCGAGTATATCGAGTCTACTATTTTCAGCAGGCAAAAGGTCTGCTGAGTCTGGAATAAACTTTAAATCTCTAAGAGGGATGAGCATTCCTCGATCAGTATCAATTACTTCTAAGTCTTGTGCAATATTTTCAAATACAAAATCATTCACTTCTTGGACCATATAAAAATATGCTTCATCCTTTACTGGTGCCTTTACAGAATGTGCTAATTTTTCTTCATCGACTAGTATAATAACTTTTCCTTGTGTGAGTAAGTCAATATTCTCTTGTACTGATAAAATCTTTAATGCATCATTCTCTGAAATTATGGGATCTGTTCTATGTATTCCAAAAACACCACGAGCTGTAATCCGTAAAGGGTCACTTCCTACTCTATCTTGATAATCTGTTTGAAAGGTATTTGTTGCGTAGCGAACTAAGCCTGACTCTTTAACTATTTCGGGTTCAGCCATGTTCAATTCGTACAACAAGCTCATATTGTCATCCCATATACGTGGAAATAGGGCAGGTTGAACACTTTCGCTTGTAAATTCGCCTTGAACAGGAAGTTGTCCTCGGGCATCAATAATTATTCCTGTATACGCTCTCGAAGATACTGTTTTTATAGGTATACTTGGTTGGTACGGTGACTGATGTTGTATCAATGCTTGTGATATTTGTTGTAAAGAAATAGTATGGCGCGTTGATAGCGAGTTTCCTGTTCGAGAAAAAATAGCAGGCGTCGTAGTTCCTTCTTCTACTATATCTGAAACATCTTCAATTGATACTAAGTCCCATAACACTGCTTCCGCTAGCTGTGTAGATGAATTTACTGTTATACTTAATAAAGGACTTTTTACTAACAAGGGTAAGTTTTGTTCTATTCTGCTTGTTGCTATATTTCTTCCTGAAGGCAACTGTATGTTTGCTGCATCAGTGTCCAATTCAATACTTGAAATAAATGTATTATTTTCCCAGTTTAGATAGCTTTGTGATGTAATTGCATCATTCATTGCTGATGTTTGACTATACAATGACAAAGTGCTAAAAATTGCCGTAACTAGCAATACTATAACCTGAGTTCTAATCTTTTTATAATAAAAATACATTTTTTTCACCAAATTTTCCTTATTTTAGTATCGGCAAAAAAAGAATAGTTCCAATACTTAAAATTTGATTAGGAGTGCGATTATTTATTTCACATAAAATTTCAACTGAAGTATTAAAACGCCTTGATAAACTCCATAGCGTGTCACCTTCAACTACTCTGTATGACTCTAAAAAAGATGAATTGTCTTGGCTTTCAATGGCCTCTAATACGATGCTTTCTGTCCCTTCTGGAATACGTAATGTATAATCATTAGGTGGAGTAATTGCATATTCAAAAGCTGGGTTTAAGAATTGTAATGTTGAAAATTCTATTTCAGTAAGGGAAGACAATAAAGATAAATTTACTTGCTTATTAACACTTAATTCAGTAAATTGTGCACCTGCATTTTCATCATATGATGCAATGTCGATATCATAATACTCTGCATTTGTGACGAGGTCTGCAACTGCAATAAATTTGGGAACATAGTGCACCGTTTGTGCCGGCAAGTATCCGTTATCTGCTAAATACCAATAGTCACTACTGCCTGCTCTTTCCATTGCTCGCCTTAAACCATTTAAGCCCATATTATAGGCCGCTAAAGCTAACTCCCAACTATTTAAAATCTTATAGTTATATTCGAGTTTTTCAACGGCAGCAATGGTGCTAAGCCAAGGATCACGTCTTTCGTCTATCCATTCATTTTTTGTTAAATATCCTTCGATACTGTTTTCCATGAATTGCCAAATCCCTGTTGCCCCAGAACGAGAAACAGCAGTTGTTTTAAAATCCGACTCTATAACGGGTAAAAACTCCAAGCTAACTGGCATTTGTCTACTTGATAATTGTTCGCGAATATATGGCCTGTATACACTTGCTCTTTGCATAATTTCAGCAAGTCGTTTTTTTCCAAAATTAGTTAAAAATTCGTCTCTGTGTTGTTCTATACGAGGGTTATCGCTATACGGCAAATCAATTCGAGTGTGTGCAGTTTTTGTTTCGAGAAAAGTATTATCGAGCTCTAAATCTGGCTCTTCGATTTCATTTAGAAGAGCAGAAGGAACATCTTGTGGAAGAATTGCTGGCGGTGCAGGTATTATTTCTTCTTTTATAGTTTCTTCATTTTCATTTAATGAATCACTGTTTGAGGGTGTTGTAGCTTGATCTATTTGAGTGTTTTCTTGTGAATCATTAGTAAGGGAGTCTAAATAAGGCTGTAATGGTTCTTCTACCGAAAAGGTAGCATGCATACTAAGTGAAAAAAGAAAACACCATAAGGTTTTTCTCATAGTTTATCACCATAATAAATGCCCGCCCATTCCCATCTACCATGGATCTCAGGATCTAATGGAAAGTTAACTTTTCTAAAATACAGATACCACACATCAATGTACTGTCTCCAGCCCCATGTTCTTAGATAGGCTTCATCTGGAGTTGATGATTGGTCTAGTTCTCCACTGTATTGGATTCTTTTACCAGAAGCATAATCACTTAATAAAAAATCTACCGCTGTATTTGTGCCATCAGCTGTTTGTGCCCATGACATTGCGAAAAAATTAACTTTAGATTTATAACTTTCTAATTCCCAATACTGGTAGTTTAAGAGGGCAGATTTAACTGCTGTTTCAAGTTCTTCAAGTGTTTCAAAAGTCCAGTCTTTTTCAGAGTTATAAAAATCAACTTGTCTTCGTGCTTTTGTGTAAGCTTCTGGGATTCCTTGTACCTGTGTAATGGCAGAATTTTCTTGTTCAATAAAATCTGAGTGGGCATTTAGCGCAAGATCCCACTCGGCTAAAATTTCATATTCATTTGCTAAACGGGCATATAGTTCTGCTTTATTTGTTTGGTCTGGAAAATATGTTAGTAATTGTACTAAATAGTCAACCCGATTTTGAGCATTTTCGCTTATTTGCAATAAGTGTTGTAAACATAAAATATGCACAGACTGACCATTTACAGAAAGATCATCATAGTTTCGTATGATTCTTTCAAAATACATTTCAGCTATAGGACTTGCACCATCTTCTAAGTAGACTAATGCAGTAATATATAACCAGTATGCATTAAATCTATCATTAGGAGTAGTTGCTACATGATTTGTTAAAAATAACACTAATTCATTATTCATGTTTGCACTTCTATAATTTGTAGCAATATGATTAATTACAGTAAAGCTTTGTTCATCGGTAGGAGGAGTTTTTTCTAAAAGTAAAAATAATTCATTTTGCGTGTTTAGCATTTCTTGAATGGGGTCAATAGAATCTAGACTGTTTGAACAGCCTACAAAGAGCGCTGCTAATAAAATTACCGCAAAAAATTGCATTTTTTGGACTGACTTATACATTTTTTTATTATATCATGCTTGTAGGTTATTGGCAAGACTTCAATCATAGTGTATGCTAGAATATATGAAAATGGATTTACTAAACCAGCGAACTGTTTTATTATTAGGACTGCTTTTTATTATTGGTGGCACACAGTCACTTGTTGCTTTGTTTTCACCTCTTGAATTAGACACGTATATTATACGCCCTAGTTTATTCCTTTTTTCAGGATTAATAACATTATTTGCAAGCTTTTTAAGCAGTGTTGGAAACCAACGAAAATCTCTGTATTTATTTACAGGTATGCTATTGAGTTCTTTGTGGTTAGTTTTTTTGCTTCTTGACTCTCAAATTATTCCTTATACTATGTCTCAGGTATGGCCGGTCGTGGTTATACTTTCAGGGGTAATTCTACTATTTGTGGCAATTATACGGTATCGTTATTTACCTATTTCACTATTACTATCTGCAATAGTGTTAATATGTATGGGGGTTTTGTTCTTGCTCTTTTCTCTTAACATTGTAGTAGAGTCATTCACTGAGTTTGCCAGTAGATGGTGGCCGATGCTCTTTATACTATTTGGGCTCTTTTTAATACTTTTATTTATATACATGAAACACCATGAAAAAGAAAAATGGATAAATGATTCTTATGATGATGAGGATATATCGTAAATGACAAAGGTCTGGTGGCTTGTTTTTATTAGCTTTCTCGTTTTAAGTTGTGTCTCTAACACAACCGATGTAGATGTAAGCTCATCATTAGAAGGAACTGCCATTAGAACATTGCCACGAGATACTCAATCTCAAAATAGTTTTTCACCATATTTTTCAACTATTGATTCTGCTATACTTCAAAAAATTCAAGTCGGGTCTCCTACCTTATTGAAAGAGGCAATGACAGAGCTTAGAAATAATCCTTCTGAGCAAGCTAAGGTGTTGTTAGCAATTAGCTCTACAATTTTAGAGTATGCATGGCCTTCAGCTAGCTCGAATCGAGATGTTCCTGCAGACTTGCCTTCGAATGTGTATACTTCTACACTTACATCAATATCAAGAGGAATCTACGAAAATCAATTTGAAAGCGGAGATTATTTTACTCTTACACTCCCTACATTGATTGTGTTTTCTGAGACATCTTCTGTTGGATATTATCAAAGAGCAATTGAATCTTTAGAATCATCTCTTGCGTATAGCAATGAATCTGTCTTTGTGCTTTATACATTAGGTGTTTTATATGAAAAAGTGGAAGACTATGAAAGTGCGCTTTTTTATTTAGATGAAGCTATGGAGCGCGATGAAAATAATATTGATATTCTATATGCATATTTTGATGTTTTATTAAAGACAGGGCAAGTGGAGCAAGCAATTGTGTTTGGGAATCGATTACAAACAAGATTTCCAAATAATGCCAGAATATTAGAATTATCTGCCCGCTCAGCATATGAAAATAAAGACTATGATACTGCAGAGTCTCTCATTGCACAGGCTCTTCGTTATGCACCTGATAATCTATCACTCGTTTTGTTTAGAGCAAAAATACTTTTTGATCTTCAGGATTATTTGGGTGTTTCCAGCTTGCTTGATGTATATGCACGAACTAATACAGAAAATAAAGACTATTTAATTTTACGTTCTAAATTACAAAGTACATGGAATAAAAATCTACCAGCAGCACTAAGAACTATTGAAGATGCTCTTCGTTATTATCCAAATGATTTAGAAGTTTTATTACTTGCTGCAAGCCTTGCCTCTGAAAGTGGATCTAGCATTCAAAATCAAAGTGCTATGCAGTTAGTTCAAGAAGTATTAGAAAAAGATAGTGAAAATATTGATGCATTAGGAATCTTAGTTGCAGAAGCAATTGCACAACAAAATTGGCAAGAAGCATATGAAGCGAGTAGCTTTATTATATCAAAGGGGCAGGTAAGTTTAGAAAGTTCTATTCAGCATGCCGAAATTACGATTGCATTAAATCTTCTTGCTGAAGCTCGCCAAACTGTAGAGTCTTTTTACTCTCCTAATAGCACAGATGAAAATGTACAACAATGGTATATACGCCTTCTTATAGCAGAGCAAAATTTTTCAGAGGCAAATACAACTATTTCAAGATTACTTCCTTCCTCATCTGGAAGGATGAGAAGTGTTCTCTATTTTGAAAGAAGTCGTTTGCAATCAAGTGATGCACAAATATTATCTGATTTACGTACGAGTCTTACTGCAAATCCAAGAAATGAGTTTGCCCTGTATGGATTATATATATATTACTATGACAGGAATGATTATAGTAAGGCACAATATTATTTAAGGCAAGTAATTGCTCTAAATCCATCAAATGCAGACTTTTTACAACGAAATGCAGAGCTAGACAGTTTGCTTCAATAGAAGTAATTGTTCCCATAAAATCACCAGTAATTTCTTTCTTTTTCCTTTGCTTGTCTTGACTGTTTATACAGTTTTATGCTATTCTGTTACGGAAGCATTGGAAAGCCCATGCTAAAAGTATTTTATAAAGGAAGGAAATCCTATGAACTCTTTATCAGTATTGCAAACCGCTACAGGTCAGCAAGGTATGCTTGGCACTATTTTGCCAATAGCACTTATTTTTGTTATTTTTTATTTTTTTATGATTCGACCTCAAAACAAAAAACAAAAAGAAACAAAGAGAATGATTGATGCTCTTAAAAAAGGTGACAAAGTTGTAACAATCGGTGGTATCCACGGTGTTGTTAGCTCAACAAAAGAACAATCAGTTGTTGTAAAAGTAGACGACAGTGCAAAAATTGAATTTAGCCGATCTGCAATTGCGACTGTTGTAGTAGATACACCAGCACAAAAACCTGCTGTGGCTGAGAAAAAAGAAAAAGCTACAAAGGCTGAAGCTAAAACTACTAGCACACGAA
>CAYJIS010000051.1:0-13920 GCA_964370315.1 uncultured Treponemataceae bacterium | reverse complement strand
AAGTGATCTTTTACACGGCCAGGAGTACCAACAACAATTTCTACACCATTTTTTAATGCACGAAGCTGTTCTCGCATTGATTGCCCACCATACACAGCAGCCATTCTTGGAAAAGAAGATGTTGATAAGCTTTCAATTTCTTTACAAACTTGTAAAGCAAGTTCACGCGTAGGTGCTAAGATAAGTGCTTGTGGATGATCTTTTTTTTGTGTGATTTTTTCTACAAGTGGAAGACCGAAGGCGGCTGTTTTACCAGTACCTGTTCTTGCCTTTGCTATAATGTTTGCTTCGCCGTTTAATAGACGTGGGATTGCCAATACCTGAATAGGTGAAGGCACTTCAAAACCCTTGGCAGTTACTGCAGCCAAAGCCTTTTCGCCGAGACCTAAGTCGGCAAATGAGATAGATTCCATATTTATTCCTTCAATTTAAAAGCATGTTGTTTAGCCGTTTACCAAACATCTTAAGAGGTTATTAACCTCCACCCCAAAACCTATGCTTTTAACATTAAATTCCTAAGTACGGCTCTATAACATACATTTTCTAATATGGCATGACTATACCAGTTTGCAAAACTTTAATCAAGTCTTTTTGTAAAAATAGTTTGCATTTTTCGCAAATAAAACGGTTTTTTGCGTATTTTTTACATTTGACACGAAATTGGTGGCAACACAAGTAGGCTCGACCAGTATGTCGAGTCCAGATTACGCAGATTTTTGTTGGTTACAGATAATTACGATTTTTTGTTAAAAATGAGACTTGATTAAATACCACCGAGTTTAGTTATGTGTTATCCGTAAGAATGTCACAAAAATAACGTGCATTTTCTGGTGGCGTATAGAAGCTTATTGTAATACGGAATAGTTATAATCTGCGGATACACTTCTTCTTCGCTCTACCCGCCACAATTAGGCCTTTAGAATTACACATTAAGAATTATTAAATCTTTCTCGATATTCACAGCCCCAGTCTGATAAGGCTTTCAATACAGGCTTAAGGCTATATCCTGTTTCAGTAAGTGTGTATTCTACCTTTGGAGGGATTTGAGCATATACTTTTCGCTCTAATAAACCATCTTCTTCCATAGATCGCAACTGAGTTGTAAGTACTTTTTGGGACACAACATTTACAAGGCTCACTGCTTTTTTTATTTCGCCAAAACGTTTTGTACCGTCCAATAATTCTCGCAAAATAAGTACCTTCCATTTGTCGCCAATGAGCATAATGGTTGTTTCTACGGGACATGGTGATAATTCTTTTTTATTCATAACACGCAACCTCAGTTTCTAAAAGTAACTATACAACAATATAGTACTTACTTTACATTATAGGCTATAGTATGATAATATAACTGAAAGACAAAAAAGTCAAGTATTTTAGGAGGCTATTATGACAATAAAAGAAATCTTTGAGCACTTTGAAAAAATTGGGACTGTAACATTTGCAACAATCGATAATGATTATCCGCAAACAAGAATGGCTCATTTTAGAGCATGGGACGATGACGGTATTTATTTTATGACCATGCATACAAAACCTTTTTATAAACAGCTGAAAGAAACGGGAAAGGTTTCAGTGTGTGGACTTTGTGCCGACACAAAAGTAGAACATGGAGACAATGGTGAATATGAGTTTAAACCTGGCTACGCAATTAGACTTTCAGGTGTTGCTGAAGAAATTTCAATCGAAGATATAAAAGCCAAAAACAATCCTATGTTTGAATATGGCATAAAAGATCAAGAAAAATATCCTGCAATGGTAACCTTTTGCATAACAAAAGCAAAGGGCGATATTTTTGACTACGACTTTGAACTACAACAAAGAGACCATAAACTAGACCGCATTACCTTTGCCTACGGCGGAATGCAAGAGCCGGAGTTAGGATTAAAAATTGACAAAGAAAAATGTATATCATGTGGTAAGTGCGAAAAAGTATGCTCTTTTAAAGCAGCACATAAGGCCGATATAAAGTACGAAATAGATAGAAGTCGATGTGATGTTTGTGGCGACTGTTACATTCATTGCCCCGTACAAGCAATTTCTACATTGGGCATTTAAACGTTACTCATTAATACAAATCCTTTTTTTTGTAACTTTTTACCTTTATTACTTGTTTATTTTTATAATACATCCTATAATAATCGATATTTTTAAGATGTATCTGGAGGTACTTTGTCAAATCTAAAAAAGATTTTGTGTGTCTTTATATTTATTCTTATATTTCCTCTCTCAGCAACAGATAATAATCCTAATACGATATTAATTTCGGCCTTTAAGGATTCCTATTTCACGGCTTTACAAGATGCGCAATCTCATTTTTCTATAGTAAAGATTAATTTTAATTCTGCTTTAAGAAATTTTGAAAACACAAAAAATATAGCTGTTTTTGAAACGGAGGCAGCACCTTTAGAAAATGCACACCCTGGTTATTCATTTACACCACATTATATAGAAACGGTAATTATTGCAATTGATAGAGATCAAACTGATGAAATTGTGTTGGGATGGAACGACCTCCTTAATAGTACAATTCCCATTAATTTTTTATTTAACAACGAAGTTGCGAAAAAAACATGGAACTCACCTGAAACTTATAATATCATAACTTCTATGGCACATGCTTTGTATGGGAAATATGATATAAAAGCAATATCTCAAGATTTTAAAAAGCTTAATAACACAAATCGTTTTTTTACCAATGATAACTCTAAACCTATATCAGTGATGTATGATTCAGATGCAGTAAAGCTTATTGAACAAGGAAGAAATATTGAAATAATATTTCCTCAAGAAGGAACCCACAGTTTTAGAATAGGCATACTACACAATATTCCTCTTGGTTTTAATGAAGAAGCTCTTAATAATGCATTAATTAATAATGGCCTGCGTTTAATGGATGGACGCACAAATGATTTATATCCGAACAATGCTATGTACCAAAATATACCCATAGTAGAAGATTTTGCCGAATTTAACAAAGCTACAAACAACTTGGGTTCTACTTTGAGACGAGATGCCTTTGACGTAAAACGATTTGGATTAGCAGATAATAAAGAAAGATCAACCGCTTATTTGATTTGCATCATAGTAGTACTTTTTTATCTTATCTCAATATCATTGCGTCTTACCCAAAAAAATATTCGTAGTGCACTTATTATTCTCTGCATATTAGAACTTTTATTAGCAACTACACAGTACATTAAATCATTTGTTTCAACCAACCCTACTCTAGAAACATTTTTGTGGTATGCCTTTTATTTTTCTTTTGTTATGATTCCTGTTGTTTTTGTCTATGTTGCAGTAGTTACTGGAAAACAAAACAAAAATAATGTTCCTTTGTTGTATAAAATATATTTCTATCTATCATTTTTGCCCATTATTTTTGTTGCAACGAACAACATTCATCAACAAGTGTTTATAGTGTATAATTACTATCATACTTACTATGATTATAATTGGGGCTACTATTTTGTTATGATTTGGATATATGCAAGTATAGCCTTTGCCTTAGCACTATTAATTATAAAATCTTTTCAAAGCCCTCGAAAATGGGCATTTATACTGCCAATTACTGCAAGTATCTTTGCACTATCATATACGATAGGAATCATTTTACGCATTCCTATTGCACGTGATTTTGAAGTTGGATATGGAACAGGTATTGTATTGTTTTTATGTATTGAAGCTTGTATACAAAGTAGACTTTTTCCTATAAACAGAGGGCATAAAAGACTCTTCTCCAAATCAAGTCTTAAAATGGAGGTTCATGATAATAACCAAAACCTTGTGCTTATGTCCGACAACCATGATACACTCGATAAGAATTTCTTGCTAAGAAAAAATTCTGTTGTCGGAGGTACATTTTGGCACTACGAAGATTACACAGAACTTAATAAGACAAGGGAAAAACTATCTCTAACTAACAAAAAATTAAAAAAGAGTAATGCATTACTAAAGAAAAAAAACACTATAGAAGCTGAGCTTGTTGCATTATCTACACAAAAAGAAGTATATAAAAAAATTGACGTAATTCTAAATCGAGATACAAAAAAAATCTTTGAACTCTTAGATGCAATACCAGGCTCAAATAATATTCAGCTATATATCGCAAAAATAAATATTATTGCTTGTGGCATTAAAAGAGAAAGTCTTTTAGGAATAAGATCATTGTACAAAAAAACACAAAAAGTATATGACTTTTTTAATTATATTCATGAGATGGTTGAGTTTGTAGCTCCAATTTCATTAAAGATTACTATTGGCGCTGATATGGAAGGTGAAATTGATATACGACACATATCCTTAATGTATGAATTTTTTCGAGAAACCCTAGAAAAATCTGTAGACATAGGATGTAAAGACTTGCTCGTTCAGGTATTTGACAATAATTCAAACATAGTGTTTTCTGTCATAGCAAACAAAGATATACTACCACATGTAAAACTCAGCACATTAAAGAAAAAAGCTACCCAATTAGGGGCAAAGATTATTGCAAAGCCATGGGATGAAACAACTGCCTTCCATTTAACATTTGGAAAAGGAGGTTTAGTTATATGATTGAATTATATTTTTTACAAACCTCACTATTACAAATTCTTCTTATCTCATATCTTTTGTTAGTCGCCGTCCAAGCAATATATATTTCATTGATTTCGTTTAGTGTCGTACAAAAGCAACTAGGAGAATTGGGTGTTGAAATAACGCTTCTTTTTTATATAGCTATACTTGCAAAAATACCCTCATCAATAATAACTAATCTTAAAAATTCTGTCGTACACATCGATGTATATCGTGATCTTCTTTATATATGTGCCATACCCCTTACTCTATGCTTTATACTTTTTCTTGTTATTAGAAAAAAGATTTACTTTGGAATACTTTGTATAGTTTTTACATTACCCGTTATTTCAAAAATCGGTTTCGGCTCCTACACCCTGTTTTATGTACTTTTTTTAATAGTTTTTTTAATCCGAACAGTATTTCTCATCAAACAAAAATTAGACAATAGACGTAATATTATTACATCGGTGTCAGTACGTCAAGGTTTAAATACATTAAGTGCTGGAATAATGTTTTTTGATAACGACGGGTATATTTATTTAGTGAACGAAGTTATGTCTTCTTTGATGTTTCATTTTTTTGATAAAGAATTTAGAAATGGTAACGCATTATGGCAATCAATTCAAAATAACACAACACATACTGTTAAAGTCTATAATAAAAAAAATCAAATTACTTTGCGAAGTCCCAATAGTACATGGCAGTTTTCATTGAAGTCATTTACTCTATCAAACAAACACTATTCAGAATTAATTGCAATTGACATTAGCGAAACAGACAAAAACCTATTAGAATTAAAGAAAAAAGAAAGAGACTTATTAAGTCAAGAAAGAAAAATAAAAAAACTTGCAGAGAAAATGATTATGCTTCGCCAAGAAAAAGAATACGCATCACTGCAAGCACAAGTACATGAGGTGATGGGCCAACGCCTCACTGCAATGCAGCGAATGCTTCACACAAAAGTTTCAAAATCCTACGACACGATTATATCTCTTATAAAAGATATGTTACTAGATATTAAAGGCGAGTATAAAGCATCATTTCATCAAAGTTTTTTTGAATTAAGAAACTATTTTGAAAAAAAAGGTATAACCATTACACTTACCGGAAACATACCTAAAAATAACACCATAATATATTTGTTTTTGTCAATCATAGAAGAAGCAACACTCAATGCTATTCGGCATGCAGAGGCTCGTTTCATTAATGTAGATATTTTATTGAAGAACCAAGAATGGCATATCAATATTACAAACGATGGAAAAAAACCAAAAAAGAACATTGTAGAAAAGAAAGGACTTTCAGACATCCGAAAAAGAGTTGAAAATCTTGGCGGAACGATGTATATTATAAGCAAACCATTATGTAATATCAGTGTGAAGATTAGTGAGGATAGCCATGATTAAAGTATTACTTATCGATGATCATCAATCCGTTTTAGACTCTTTTACTAGCGTAATTAGTCATGAAGAAGATATGAAACTTATCGGTACTCTTACTGATGCAAGCTTTGCATTACAAGCATGCCGCAAATTCAAACCTCATGTCGTTTTAACTGATGTTTGCACGGATAACTCATCAAGTGGAATAGATGCTGCTAAAGAAATCAAGGCAACTTACCCAGAAATTAAAATAATTATCATGTCTGGTTTTGATGAGATATCATATATTCCAAACGCCATAGCTGTTGGTGCTAATGCCTTTCTATCAAAGACAAGACCAATTCATGAGTTTGTAGACATGATTCGAAAGGTAATGGAAGGGGAAGGATCTTTTCCAGAACCCGTCGAAATACCTACAGTAAAGGGCCTTCCTCCTTTTAGCCAGCGAGAATTAGAAGTATTACGCCTACTGTGCAAAGCCTATAAACGTGAAGAGATTGCAAAAAAACTTGATATTACTCCTGGTACAATAAAACGACATGTCGAAAACATGCTCTTAAAATCAGGCTGTGACACAACTATGGAACTTGCAGTATATGTTACCTCTAACGGTTGGATAACTACAAAATAAGTTTTATACACAAGAGATGATTTATGTGTTATACTTATAGTATAATACATCGGAGGCTTTATGGATATAATTATGCCCTTTAATTTAGCTTGGGTTTGGCTTGGACTTGCTATTCTCTTTATCGTGATAGAACTACTTACTTTTAACATAATTACACTTTGGTTTGCAATCGGAGCGTTAGTCTCAGTTTTTATTTCTTTTTTACCAATTCCCTTTTCGTATCAGATACTCATATTTTTACTAATATCTGTTACCTTACTTGTGTTAACTCGCCCTCTTGTATTAAAAAAACTAGAAGAAAAAAAACAAAAAACAAACGTAGACAGTCTTATTGGAAAAAAAGTGCTTGTCGTAAAGGCAATACTTCCTTTTGAAAAAGGTGAGATAAAAATTAATGGAACTATTTGGTCTGCAAAAACTGAAGGTAATGAGAAAATTGATAAGGATTCTGAATGCACCATTTTACGCATTGAAGGTGTAACTGCAATTGTAGAAAAAAGTGAATCTTTATAAAGACTTTCATTGTCTTGTACATTGTATATTCTACAGCCACTTTTGTTGGCTTAAAAATCCAATTACAAAATAGGTGTTTTTAATTGGTTATAACTAGGAGGAAAAAAATGATTTATTATGTAATTGCAGTCACAATTATTGTATTAGCACTTATTGTTGTTAATATTAGAATTGTCCCACAATCTCGAGCATTTATAATTGAAAGACTCGGAGCATATCTCACAACTTGGGGCGTAGGTTTACATGTAAAGCTTCCTTTTATTGATAGAGTGTCTAACAATGTATCACTAAAAGAGCGAGTGATGGATTTTAATCCACAGCCTGTTATCACAAAAGATAATGTTACGATGATGATTGACACCGTTGTGTATTTTCAAATCACCGACCCAAAACTGTTTACCTATGGTGTTGAAAACCCCCTCTCTGCAATTGAGAACTTGTCAGCTACAACACTTAGAAACATTATAGGTGAGCTCGAACTTGATGCGACACTTACTAGCCGAGATATAATAAACACTCGAATGAGAAGCATACTTGATGAAGCAACTGATCCTTGGGGAATCAAAGTAAATCGTGTTGAGGTAAAAAATATCGTACCGCCAGAATCAATACAAGTCGCCATGGAAAAGCAAATGCGAGCAGAACGCGAAAGAAGAGAATCAATCCTAATCGCTGAAGGTCAAAAACAATCAGCTATCTTAGTTGCAGAAGGTAACAAGGCTTCTTTAATCTTAGAAGCAGAAGCACAAAAAGAAGCAGCTATTCAAAAAGCGGAAGGTGAAGCTCAAGCTATACTTGAGGTGCAAAAAGCTACCGCAGAAGGATTAGCAATGATTAAAAAAGCCGCAGTAGACGATGGTGTTATAAAAATAAAGAGCTTAGAAGCATTACAAAAAATGGCAGATGGACAAGCTACAAAAATAATAGTCCCGTCCGACATTCAAAATCTTGCTGGGTTGGGAGTCGCGTTAAAAGAAACCTTAAAGGGCTCTAAGTAAAACTCGGCTATATAAAACAATTTGCCTTTTTTATGATTATTTGTTATAATTTTGACATAAATCATAAAGAAGGCTTTTTTGAAACTACAAGACACAACGAAAGGAATTATTCTCATATTGGTTGCAGCATTTGGATTTGCAACTATGAATACCTTTGTGAAACTTGCAGGTGATATTTCTTTTTTTCAAAAAGCATTTTTTAGAAACATTATTCCCTTTATTTTTAGTTTCTTTTTTTTATTAAAAAACAAAACACCCATTAGATTTAAAAAAGAAAACAGTACACTTTTAATACTTAGAAGTTGCTTTGGCACACTTGGTATAGTGTGTAACTTTTATGCCGTTGACAACCTCATACTATCTGATGCTTCTATGCTTGGAAAACTTGCTCCTTTTTTTGCAATACTCATGTCATTTTTAATCTTACGAGAAAAAGCATCTGTTTTTCGCATTTTTACAGTAATAATTGCATTTGTAGGTAGTGTATTTATTATTAATCCAAACCTATCTTCATTTTCAGTAAGTATCCCTTCTCTAGTTGCAATCTTAGGATCCTTTGGAGCTGGAACAGCATATACACTCGTACGAAAACTCGGAGAAAGAGGTCAAAATCCAACCAGCATCATACTGTTTTTTTCTGCTTTTTCATCGATTGCAGTTATACCCTTTTTCATTTTTGATTATCAAAGCATGAGCACATCCCAAATTTGGTACTTAATAATGGCAGGTGTATTTGCAACCATAGGGCAGTTTGCAGTAACTAATGCATACATATTTGCACCTGCAAAAAAAATCTCTGTGTATGACTATTCTCAAGTTCTATTTGCTGCCCTATATGGCTTTTTCTTATATTCTGAAATTCCAAGCACAAATAGTTTTATTGGATATTTTATAATTATACTTACTGGAATTATAAGCTTTTTATACTCTAAGAAAAATCTCTAACAAGATTTTTCTGTTTTTTTATTAAAAGTTTGCGATATAATATATGAAGCATTTTAAATGAAATCTATTTTATGTGTATAAGGTTTAATACGTAGCTTCAATATTTTAATTCTCTTTATATAAAACAAATCGAGAGTTATAGGAAGTACCATATGAAAAAAATAATCTGTTTTTTAATAACTCACCTTTTTTTTATTTCGTGTTCTAATATGTCTTTTCAACTATTTAATACAAAGCAAAATGTTTTGTTTTCAAATACCCAAAAAGACTATCAACAATCTTCTGACTCTTATATACTTTATTTAGACGAGAATTTAGTCCCTAAAAAAACAAATGTTTCAGATAGTTCTGCTTTTAGTATACCTTTAATAAAAAATCGGTATACTCCTGTTTTGTTTTACAACTCAGTGATTGATGAAAAACCAATTGGGTGCATATACCCTCTGTCTACATATTTAAGTGAACACGGAGGTTTTAGTGCATGGATATACTACAGAATAGCAGTATCTTCAAAAGAAGATAAAAAAGATATTTATGCATTTTTATCTTTATTTAATTGGAGTCGTTTTCAAACATACATAATAAAATACAATGACCCGTGGGTATTAAACCAAACCTTAATAAAAGAGTCAATTACAGACAAAACATTTAATGCTTATAGTATAAAAGAAGTAAACTAAATTATTAGAAACAACTACACGCTTCTCTTGACGTTCACACTTAAGCACACTAGCTTATATGTAAAAAAATGTAGTTATTTCATCAAGATATACTGTTTTAATACTTAATTTTTGTTATTCACAAATCTGTAACAAGTATTTAAAACTCCGATATGCAGTAATGTGGTTGAACATCTTGGCGAAAAGATATATATTATACATATAGCATCTCACTTAGTGCAAGCATAAAGAAGGACATACATGATTAAGTTACTACTTATTGATGATCACCAATTAATTCTAGATTCATTTTCAAGTATTATCAATATGCATAAAGATATTATACTTGTTGAAATGCTTACTGATGCATCAAAAGCTTTGGCTGCATGCAGAGAACACAGGCCTGATGTTGTTCTCACTGACGTAAGAACTGAAAATGATTCAAGTGGTATTGACGCAACTAAAAAAATTAAAAAGTACTTCCCCAAGATTCATGTAATAGTAATGTCTGGCTTTGATGAGATTTCTTACATACCTTCAGCAAAAGAAGCCGGAGCAGATGCTTTTTTATCAAAAGCTCGTCCAATAGAAGAGTTTATTGGAATGATTAAAAAGGTCATGGTAGGTGAAGGCACCTTTCCAAGTCCCATACAAATACCAACTGCCGAAGGACAAAGCGCATATAGCAGTAGAGAATTAGAGATACTACGTCTTCTTTGTAAAGCATACAAAAGAGAAGAAATTGCAACTGAGCTTTCAATATCACTTGGAACGGTAAAGCGCCATATTGAAAACATGCTCACCAAATCTGAATGTAAAACAACAATGGAACTAGCCGTTTATGTCACAAGAAAGGGATGGATTGAGTCAAAATAAAAATTGAGCATTTCAAACTAATAGTAAGAACCTCAATTATTTCTTATATGAGATTTTACCCTGTTAGGAGCATACAAATCTAATTATTTGCTTGCTTTTGCCTGAGTATCCCATTTAATTACTAAAATAAATTATACTAAACATTTTAAAAAATAACTTAAATCCCTCTTGCATTTCACCGCTAAGCACAGTAAACTATAAGTAATGAAATGTTTGTTTTCTCGTTTATCAAAAATAATCGTAAAAAAAGGTGTGCTTACATGTGTATTAGGAGTACTGGTACTATACAGTATCACTTCGTGTAGTAAGGAAAACACTGCACTACAAGACAGTAACTATGCTAGTTTGTTAGAAAGCGGAAATTCTCAGCGCCAAACTACACATAGATGGTTTTACTTTACAGAAGATGGATTTAAAGAAACGGACATACCTCGAAATGCTCCTGACACAAAAAGAAAACCATGGACAGAATCGATTAGGATAACTTCTTCTTTGCATATAAATAACATGGCGTATCTAGGTGTAAATAAACTTGGTTTTATAGAAGTACCACACACGTTTGGATTTCAAGAAAATGGCATTGCCAGTAAAGTCTCTCTCATTACCAATAGCAATATTTTTTCTAAGGGCGTATTAGGTGAAGTATATAATGTGGATGCAAAACCTGTTTTAAGCTTTTACACGAATAGTTTCTTTGATAATGATGAAACAAAAAAAGAAGGTTTTGATTCTACAACTCCTTTTTTAGTTAGCTTTGATACAGAAACATACGAGTTTTTACCATTACTGTCACAAGAAGATCTTATCTCTTTTATGCACTTTGAACATGAAAACCCTGATCGCGAGCAGTATGCTCTTTCTGAGATTCGAGATATCTATTATAAAGAACCTTTATGGACATTGTTATTTAAATCATTTCAAGAAAGTAGAACTGATTTTTTTGCCTTATCTTTTTTACCTTCAAGCCCGTTAGGGGAAATAGAAAATCAATCTTTCGTTGCAAACACACTAACAATGGATGAATATAGGGTTTTATCTCGCCCTAAGCCTTCAAGTGATTTACCCAGAAGGTTACAAGAATTACTTGAACCAATTGCAAGTTCTGTTTCATACTACTTAGATTATTCTATAAACAACGGCTCTTCAAACGATCAATATGAACACATTGGAAGTAATGCAAAACCGATACAAGGATATGCTCTAAGCTTAGATCACTGCACTTTGGCAATTTTTGAAGATGGAACTATTATTTTTGCAGGAGGACTACCATCAAAAGAAGTCTTAAACGAAGGAAAACCTCTTGCTTTTACCCTTCCAGATTTAGGGGCAGGGTACTTATATGGTCCAACAGTATTATCGGGATCAACACTAATTGTTTCATGGGAAGAAACATCCTTTTTTGAAACAGGTGAAAGCGGCTTTTTAGCTGTTGATATGGAGCAAGTTTTATACCAAGAAGGTCTAGGAGATTAATATGAGTTTAATATGGTTAAAAAAAATAAATTGTAGTATTGTATTAATACTAATACTCTTTTCATTTTCATCTATGCTTTTTGCACAAGCAGAACAAACAAACCAAGAACTAAACACAAATATTGTAATAAGCTTTGGGCCATTAGGATTGCTTAATGTTCATGAAGATAGTGCCCCATCTCCAATAAATATTTCACTCGGTGCAGGTGCAGAAATTAAAATATTAGATAAGATGTCTGTTACTCCACATGCAACTTATTTTGGAAATTATTACTTATGGGAAGACAATCAAGTTCTACCAGCCGAAATAGAGCATCGAGGAGTATTTATTCCTTCACTGATGTTAGACATTCCAGTAACTTATGATGTGAGATTAGAAAACTCAATTATTAGAATGGGGGGCGGACTCTCGTTTCTTTTGAGGTTTGCAGTACTCTCAGATGCAATTCCACCATCTGCATCTTTAGATATACAAGAAGTAAATAAATGGCTTTGGGAAAAAGGGCGTTTTTTTTATCCAAGTGTACAATTTTCTTGGGATTATTTTTTCGATAGTGGAGTAACAATCGGCCTTGGAGCTAAAGCATATATACCGATAACATCTTTATTTACAAAGCAGGGCATTAATAACGGTATAGCCTCTATTTCCCTTCGCTTTATCCCAACAGTACGTTTTTAGGATATAACCATAAAAAAGGTAACAACTATGCACTTTCATTTGGACTTGGAGCAAAGGCTTACGTTCCTATTGCTTCTCTTTTTAATGGGAAAGGAATACATAACGGCATCGCCACAATTGGTGTTAGGTTCGGAGTTTAATTTTTTTATTAATTCTAGTTTAATATACATGGAGACCTCATTATGAAAAAAAAGATTTTACCAATACTCTACTATGTAGTTTTAACCGCCACTTTAATGTATTTTTCCCTACAAGACGGTGTTTCTGCAAATCACTTAATTTTGATGGTTTCAATAATAATAATTATGGTTCTTATTGCCCTTTTTATAAATGCAATTATCCATGAGATAGGACACCTTATTGGAGGTCTTTTAAGCGGCTATAAGTTTTCATCATTTAGAGTTTTTAACATAATGATTATGAAGTCTAAGGGGAAAATGGTGTTGCGAAAGTTTTCACTTCCTAATACTGGTGGTCAATGTTTAATGGACCCACCTGAGCTTATAAATGGAAACATGAAGTATACCTTGTATAATCTTGCAGGACCCCTTTTTAGTATCATATCAGGTGGAGTATTTTTAGCATTTGCATACTCGTCAATAGATGAAGTATTTTTAGATGTATTTTTAAAAATTCTAGGATACATGGCAATTGTTTTAGGTTTGTATAATATAATACCACTTAAAGTTGGGGATATCTATAATGATGGAATGCACTTAGTGATTCTAAATAAAGAACCTCAGGCAGTATTTGCTCTATGGCTTCAATTAAAAATTAGTAAATTGCAGTGCGAAGGTGTGAGATTAAAAGATTTTAAAAACGAATGGTTTTTTCTGCCAGAAAAAGAAGAATTAAAAAATCCCTTAATTAGCTCTATTGGAGTTTTTTATGTAAACAAGCTCATGGATGAAGAAAACTTTGTAGAAGCAATAAATATAATTGATGGACTATTGCAAGAAGATGTAAAACTTATACCCTTCTATAAAAAATTACTCGAACTTGATAAAATCTTTTTAGAGTTAATGAACGGGAATAATGAAATAATTAATACTCTTTATAATGATGAGCTTAAAGCTTTTTCAAAAAGCATAGAAAAATGGCCTTTACGTATTAGAATAGAATATGCAATTGCACTCTTACACGAAAAAGATGAAGCAAAAGCTCAAAAATTACTAGCCCAGTTTGAAAAAATATCAAAAACACA
>CAYJIS010000050.1:0-13954 GCA_964370315.1 uncultured Treponemataceae bacterium | reverse complement strand
AAAGCTCTGCTATACCATTTCCAAAAAATACTTCAGAGCCTTTAAGCTTTACCGATACAAGAGCTTCCATAATATATCCTTAACAGTTTTTATACACAGATTTTTATCTTTGCATCAACCACCAGATTTGTTGTCACTTTGTAACTTGTAATTCGTCACTAGTAATTTGTACCTAGTAATTTACTTAAATCTTCATCTGTAAGCTCAACATGATAAAAAAGCTCATAAAACTCTTTTACCGTGCTTTCAAAATCTAAGTCGCTACCACCATATGCTAAATGTGAAATCCACTGCACACCTATAAGTCTGTTTACGCCAATAGGGCGCCCAACCCAGCTAAAGGGTGTTTTTGGAACACCGTAGACATGATTTTCTTGTACCGCTTTTAAATCCTTGTATACAGGGTTAGATAAAAAATCTTCAACAGCCTTATATTGAGACAAGCCTTCTTTTGGCTCTCCATTCACTAATACAATATCAGGATTCCATGTAATAATTTGCTCTGGTGAAACACTAACCCTACTTTCAGACCCAAAAGAAACTTCTGAAACATTTTCTACACCCGCTAAATCCAATTCTTGACTCGACGGTGAACCTTTTGGAATTGTATCTAAAGATGCAATTCCATCACCAAAATAAATACGTACTGTATCACTTTCTGTTTTACTGGTATTTAAAAAAATGCTGCGAACATATTCTGCTCTTTTATGTGCTTCTTTTTCTACACCCAGTAAATCTCCTAAAAACTCATACGTTTCATCTGCATCAACAAGTTGCCCTTTTATGGCAATAACAGGTTTTGAAAGAGCTTTTTCTAAGGCTTCAATATCTGAAAATAGTTTATCGTTTACATTTTGAAAATACACTAAAACCACATCGGGATTAGCAGTTAGCACGGCTTCATAGTTTACTCTAGCATCTTGGCCAAAAGCTGGAAGATTGTGGTATTCAGGTGCAATGTATTTTAATTCATCTTCATTGGGTGTAAAGTTCCATGCTACAAGTTTTTCAGGTGCAAGTGTATACAAAAATATTGTACCTATGGGATTGGTTGAAAATACTGAATTAATCTGGTTTGGTATAGATACCTCTCTATTTGCCATATCAATAATAATTCTTTGTGACTCTTGTTCATTTGAAGTATTCCTCTCACATGAGAGTAAGCTTAAACCAATTAGCAATAATACTATAATTTTTTTCATCTAGTGTTCCTTTTTATCTTGACAATTTTATGAAGTAGCGTTATTCTTTTATTAGTATAACGCTATAAAATGATACCATGAGAATAAACGAATGTCAAGAATAAATGAAAATAAAAAAAAATCGATGCACATACTGATACTATTTTTTGGGATGCTTTTTCTCGCCTTTCTTTCTCTTACCATAGGCTACTATAAGATGAGCTTTCAGGATACTATTAGGGCGCTCTTTTTGTTACCTACACAAGACAGGCAAGTATCCAATATAGTATACAATATTAGACTTCCTAGGGTTTTGGCCACTATGCTCGTTGGTGCATCCTTGTCTGTTTCGGGTTCTGCATATCAAGGAATGTTTAAGAACCCTCTCGTTTCACCTGATATACTTGGAGTAACATCCGGCGCGAGTGTCGGAGCCGCCTTTGCCATTTTACTTAATCAAAGTCTTATTGTAACTCAAGTGGTAGCCTTTTTATTCGGTATTTTAGCAACGAGTATATCCTATGTAATAAGCCAAAAAACACGGCTTCAAAAAACTGTTTCTATCATTTTATCTGGAACTGTTATAGGTTCTATTTGTACATCCATCGTTTCTATGATTAAATATATATCAGATCCAAATGATGCCCTTCCAGAAATTACCTTTTGGCTAATGGGAAGCTTTTCTAAAATTACTATGCAAAATGTGCTAATAAGTCTTATTCCTATCACTATTGGATTCATAATACTTTTTATTGCACGGTGGAAATTAAACATACTAATGCTTGATGATGATGAAGCGAGTAGTTTAGGAATACATCCGACAAAATGGAATTTAATTATTATTTGCGCTTCAACCCTATTAACTTCTGCTGCTGTTTGCCTATCTGGTATTATCGGCTGGATTGGATTAATGATACCTCATATAGCACGATTTATCTTTGGTAGTAATTATCGCCATGTAATTCCTTCTTCGTTTGTATTAGGCTCAGTTTTTTTACTCATTATAGACACACTAATTCGAAGTGTTTTTTCAACAGAAGTTCCTATAGGAATTTTTACATCTATATTGGGAGGAATCTTTTTTTTAATGCTCATAATAAAAAAGCCAACTTCTCGAGTTAAAGGAACATCTCAATGAAATTACGTATAGATACCCTTAGTGGTGGATACGATAAAAAAGAAGTTTGTAAGTCTATTTCATTTACTCTAGACAACGGAGAAGTTCTTGCATTAGTAGGAGCAAATGGATCTGGGAAAACAAGTTTAATTAAATTAATTTTAGGTATAATTAAAAAAACAAGTGGTACAATTTATATTAATGGGCGAGAAAACACATCATATTCAAAGCAAGAAATTTCAACTTTGCTTGCATATATCCCACAGCAGAACACGATAAGTTTTCCCATTACAGTCTTAGATATGGTACTCATGGGACGAAGTGCTCATATAAAGGGATTTTCAATGCCAAGTGAAAAAGATATAGTATATGCTCAAAATACCCTAAAAAAATTGCATATGGAGCACTTAGAAAATGAATACTATGATAGTTTAAGTAGTGGTTGGAAACAAATGGTTTTAATAGCTAGAGCTCTTTGTCAAAATGCCCAAATTCTGCTCATGGATGAACCAACTGCAAGCTTAGATTACTATAACCAACATCTTGTGATATCAACAATAAAAGAGTTATCAGAACAAGGATACTCAATACTTGTTTCTAGTCATGATTTAAATCATCCGTTTATATATGCCGACAAGTCCTTAATATTAAAACATGGCAAAGCTATTGCATTTGGTAAAACTGCAGAAATCCTTACATCAATTAATTTAAGTGCTGCCTATGGATTACCTATTGAGTTAGTAACAACGCGAGATAGTACCAATACATTACGAACTATCTGTGTATCTACATAGCTATATCCAGTATTTACCCTCATTGATTAATAAAAAAGTACTATATTAAGACTTTATACATTGAAAAATACTAGTCTTTGTAGTATACTATTATCGGAGAAGAATGTGAAAAAAATACTAATTGCCTCAGCAAATGAAAAAATAAAGCGTGCTATTGAACATACGCAAAAAAAATATTCTGCAATATTTGATTTTGACTTTTGTGTAAGCACTGAAGAAGTACTAAGAAATATTTATTATGAATTACCCGAAATAAAAATTATTGATTTTTCATCGCCGCAGATACGGTGGAGTAATATACTTCACGCAATTGGTGAAGATCCATGGCTATATAATGGTGGTATTATCGCTATAGCAAAAAACAATAGCCAAGTACAACAAATTGAAAACTTAAAGAATAGCAATATTGTTATCGTACAAACGAGAAGACATTTTGTTGAAAATTTTCCAAGATTACTTAGAATACTACTACAAAATCAGCAGTTCTTATACAGCCGTGGCATGCAAGATAGTTTTGGAGAAAATGAGTCATGGTCTTTTGTTAGTAAAAACAACGCATTTGATATTCAAGTGTATACAAACTTTTTGTTAAATTACTTATATAGTTCTAACTACATAGATTTAGATTCACGCTATAAGTTGCAAACGGTTCTTATGGAGCTTTTATTCAATGCACTTGAACATGGAAACTGTGGGATCGACTATGAAGAAAAAACGCAATGGCTCGAAAAAGGAAATGATATTTTGGACCTTATTGCAGAAAGAAATAAAGATCCTAATATAGCAAAAAAAAATATTTACATTACATATACTCTACAAAAAAATTCTTCAGAATTTACGATTCGAGATGATGGTGAAGGTTTTGATTGGAAGAAACGCTTAAATGAAAAAGCAAAAGTAGGTCGACACGGAATGGGTGTTAAAATTAGTCAAAGTTTTGTAAAAAACCTACGATACAATGAAAAGGGAAATGAGGTTAGCTTTTCATTACCAAGTACCCAAAACCAAGTAAATACAGTACCTCTGCTTATTTCATCTTACTCAGCAATTGAATATAAAGATAAAGAAGTAGTTTGTAAGCAAAATGAAACAAGCAATAACCTCTTTTTTATTGTTTCTGGAAAATATGCAGTTTACGTTAATAGAAAGCTTGTTTCAGTATTAACACCCAAAGATATGTTTATAGGTGAAATGTCATTTTTATTAAATGATAGGCGCTCTGCAGCAATTTTGTCAGTAGGAAAAGGCCGGTTAATTAAAATTCCAAAATCAGGTTTTATAAACCTTATTAGAAAAAATCCACATTATGCGATATTCCTATCTCGTTTACTTGCTCAAAGATTATATAGACAAACCCAAATCAATATTATGCTTCAAAAAAACTAGTTGTTTATAGAAATTTTAATTGTCGGAAAAACTCCAGGGGAAAATTCCATAATATGTTTTTCAAAAGCACGCACTTCTGTTACATCATGTGTTACATGTAGAATCGTGCTATACCCTTTTTGTGCAATATTTTCTAAAAGGCAAAGTGTTTTTTCTCTCCATTGTTCATCTAAGCCATGACAGGGTTCGTCTAAAATGAGTATTGGGGCCTGTTTAACAGCTGCTCGTAATATTAAAAGCATTCTCTGTTCACCATATGAAAGTCTTGCAAAATTACTATGTTCCATTCCTTCAAAGCCTCCAAGATGAAGCCACTTTGCAACTATTTTTTGTTCTACCTCTGAGCGCTGTTCGTATAATCCTATTGTATCATGAAAACCAGATAATAAAACAGCTTCAATATCTATTCCACCTAAAAGCTTATATTCGACATGTAGTTTATAAGAAACAATTCCTATATTCTTTTTTATATCCCAAATAGATTCGCCGCTCCCTCTTTTTTTCCCAAAAAGCCAAATGTCATTACAATAAACTTGTGTATTATCTCCTGTTATTAATTCTAATAGTGTTGTTTTTCCAGAACCATTTGGTCCCCGTATTAGGGTATGCTCTCCTTCATTGAGAGTCCAATTAACGCCTTGCAAAACGTTATTGTCACCCCAGCCTACATTTACATTATTAAAACGAACCAATTCTTTTTTTTCATCTATCTGTTCATGGTTATGCAGTATAGTTTCACTTTCGTCTGCAATATCATCAAACTCGGCTAAAAATCTTTGTTTATTGACATCATCTTCTTGAACATGTTCCCTTTTTCGTTTTTGAAGAATAGTTTCATATTCAGCTCGATTTCCTACAAAAGATATGGCATCATCTGAAAACTCAATGATGTTTTCAATTGCGCTGCTACAATCGACAAATCTTTCAACATTAAGAATGATTCGCCGTTGTTTTGTGCTTACGAGAGAATCTATGTAGTTAAAAAAAGCAGTATGAGATTCAATATCGAGACCAGCAAAAGGCTCATGTAAAAGCATTAGTTTGTGATTTTCTAAAAGTGCTTTACAAAAAAGAGTTCTCCTCATCTCACCTGTTGATAGATATTTTAAGCCCCTATGTAAGATATGTTCAATTCCACAAAGAGCCACAGCAGGATGTGTTTCAAGAATGTCATCTTTTCCAAATGCTGATAAATATTTTAAAACAGTACGTCCAGCATCTATTCCGCCTTCTACAAACTCGCTATCATCATTTTTTCTCTCATCCATTATTACATTTGTTGCAAGTTCTAACGACACAACAGATGATTCTTTTGAAATAAGTGAATTAAAGAAGGATTGTTTTATTTTCGTTGACTTCCCTACTATACACCACGAGTCATTTGAAAAGAGAAGCTTTTGAGAGAGTTCGTGTATTGTTGGGATGTCGTTTGAATTCATGTGTTAAGAGTAGCACAGATTATTTTTTTTTGCAATCGTTATCTTATATTGTATGTTTAAAAAGCGTTAAGGGCCTGGGTGAACTGCATTACATTCCACTTTAAAATTCAGTTTTCTGTAGTACCAAAAGAAATCCCATTAATTCTTGCGCAATCCGCGGATAAGATCCTTCGACTTCGCGCAAGCAATGACAGAAAGGCTCTACCCGCCACATTCGTAATTCGTAACTAGTAATTAGACATTACCCTAATATTTAAAATCACTTCCACCTATGAACTCGCGTATGATAGACTGTGTCGGTACGAGGTTGGCCGGTATGGGGGCAAAATTATCTAAAAACCTCAGTATTCTTGTAGCTTCATCATATTCTTTATCAAGCGGAGTTACACAACGCAAAAGAGGATCTGCATACACTTTTAGTACTGCAAGTTCGTAATCGAGCGCTGTATTAAGCATAACATCTGCATTATTTTGATATGGGAATATGTAGGCTCTCTCGCCTCTATGCACATTTTCCCACATACGCATGGTATCGATTGCAGACTTACCTCGATAATTATAATCTCTAACAATTCGTCTCACAAGTCTATTATCACTTGTTGATATTCTATTATGATCATCTAAGTTTAATTGTGTAAGGGCAGAAAGATAAATTTTAAACTTATTTTTAACAGGTATTGCTGGTGTAAGATTATCATTAAGACCATGAATACCTTCTAAAACTAGAATATCATTCTTTTCTAGTTTCATTTTTTTACCGCTATCATAGCGTTTACCTTCATTAAAATCATATGCTGGAAGTGATATTTCTTTTCCAGCAAATAAGTCAACTAAGTCTTTATTCAATTGTTCCACTGCAAGCGCTTCAAGACATTCGTAATCTGGCTGTCCTTTTTCATCTAGCGGTGTTTTATCACGTCCAACATAATATGTATCAAGTTCAATAACACGAGGTGTAAGTCCCAACACTTTTAACTGCATAGAAAGTTTTTTGGATGTAGTTGTTTTTCCAGAACTTGAAGGGCCTGCTATTAATATTACCTTTATATCCTTCCTCTTTTGAATAGTATCAGCAATATCTGCAATACATTTATTTTGTAGTGTTTCGGTAATATTTACAAATTCTTTTATTGACTTAGTAACTATTAATTCATTTAGAGATGCTACAGATGTTACACCAAGTGTTTTTCCCCAATCTTTGTATCTTTTATAGACGTTAAACAGTTCTGGTACATCTTTGTGTTCCTGAATTTGATTTGGTCTTGATGTTGAAGGAAATTGTAGTAAAAACCCATCTTGATATTTTACTAAATCAAAGTACTCTAACTTTCCAGTAGATGGATATAGTGGACCAAAGTAAAGATCTGAAAAATCTCTCAGAGAGTTAATTTTATAACTACGTCTAACAAGATAGTTCAACTGCTTTCTTGTTTCTGTGAGTCCGAGTTTTTCAAGTAGTTCTGTCGCCTCTTTGTAAGAAACAATCCTTTGCCCAATACATAAATCATGAGAAATGATTTCTCTCATTTTATCTTTTAATAATTGAATTTCTTCATTGCTAATACATTCATCTCTGTCAATTGTATAATAATAACTATAGCCTAAGCTGTGACCAACAACCAAGCGAGTACCTTCAAATACCTCGTGGGCAGCTGTTGCAAGCACAAAGCACAAAGAACGTCTATAGACGCCAGAACCTTCGCTGGTACCAACTAAAACTGGTTCAACATATGCATCAAAATCAACGGAACTAGCTAAAGAACAGATTTCATTATTAATCTTAACGGCAATTATTAACTCTTTATCGGCATCAAAATAATCGATATAATCACCTATAATCGCACCACTCTCTACTCTTATACCTTGTTTGTTTGGAAATGTAATTGTAAATGTACTCATAGCAATAGTATAACATGGGAATTCATAATCCGCAATGAAAATATTTAGTAAAATAAGAATTCAACAATGACTACATTACCATGTTAATATCTATTTAATCCAAAATCAAAAAGGCCTGTAGGACTCTTTGGAGAGGTGTCTTCTAAACCATATGACTTTTTGCTTTTTAGTAAATTAAGAAATTCACCCTTTTCCATGGGTTTTTCAAAAAAGTAGCCTTGTGCATAATCGCATTCTAGCCCTTTAAGCCATTGGGCTTGCTTAAGTGTTTCTACACCTTCTGCAACTACCGACATTTCTAAACCTTTTGCCATCTTAATTACATCGGCAACAACAACAACCATTTTTTCTTCGCTATCTACTGCATCAAAAAAAGCTTTATCAAGTTTTAATACATCGGCTTTAATTGAGCCTAATCTATTCAAAGATGAAACCCCTGCTCCAAAGTCATCAATAGAAATTAAAAATCCTAAAGACTTCATTTTATTTACTTTAGCAACAAATCTCTGCTCATTTCCAATAATTGCACTTTCTGTTACTTCTAATTCAATTTGACTAGGCTTTAGTCCATATCTCGATGTAATATCACAAATTTGCTGATCTAAATAATCATTTAGAACAGAAACTGCAGAAAGGTTTACAGAAATACGTGGAATATCGAATACACTTTGATTGTCGACAAGAAATTTGCATACATCTTCTAATACACACATATCTAGTTGAAAAATAAATCCATTTTTTTCAAGAATAGGAATAAAAGCATCAGGATAAATTTGCTCTCCATCATTTGGCCGCCATCGGACTAAGGCTTCAGCACCGTCAACTTTAAGATTTTTAAAATTAATTTTAGGCTGTAAAACTACAACAAATTCACTTTCGAGCAATGCCTGCTCCATTCGTAGGGTTACAGACAATTTATTATTAAAGTCTTTTCTCATTGTATCATCAAATGTATAAAAAGTATTTTCATGCTTGTTTTTGCCATACACCCTAGCTGCATCAGCATATCCAATAATAGCCGAAATTTTTTCATTCTGATTCTCAATTAGTACACTACCAAAAGACATAGTAAAATTAAATTTATTTCCAAGAACCTTAGTTAAACGAGGTAAAATATTATCAAAATAAATTTTTTCCATTGATATAGCTGTGTCAACTTTACGTAATATTAAAAAATGCTCACCTGTATTTCGGGTGAAATAAGCTGTTTTGTTTTCAAATAATGTTTTTAATGCATTTGAAATTTCCAAAATTACTTCTTCACCTTTTTTGCTGCTAAAATACATATTAATTGTCTTAAACATATCTATATCAAAAGAAATAAGCTCATATTCATTATTATTTGCATGACTCAGCACTTCTTGCATAGTTTTACTAAATTTATCCATTGTCATAAAACCTGTTAAAAAATCAGTACTATACGCTTCTATAAGTGCTTCTTGTGCACTTTTCTTTTGCCGAGTATTATACGTGCGAACTACAATAACTATCAGTAAAATTACGATCACAAAATAATGCCAGTAGTTCAATATCATACGCATGATAGTCTTTTTGTATACATATGTATTCGTATTATTAAAAAATATTTCTTCATACTGTTCTACGGATATTTTATCAAGCATTACATTAAATAGTGGAATATATTCTGAGGCAATAGTATTAGCTACACCAAAAGAAAAACTATGGTTAAACTCTGAAGGGTAAAAACGAGGTGTAGAATCCATTAAAAATGAATTAGCATAACTTAATCCACTCTGCGTAATAATAGCAACATCAATATGCTCTTTCTCATAGGCTTCCAAAAGTAGTTCAAGTGTATCAAAATTTTCAATACTCATTTGTGGAACACCGTATAAATGAGTATTTTTATCTACATTATAATATTCTAGCATTCCAATTTTTGCAATTTTATTCCAATAAGATTCAAGAGTCACCGCGTCATTACTAAGACTTTGCGGCAATATTGCTAAAAATTGCATATCATAAAAGGATTCACTCAATTTAAAATTATCTAGAATAAATTTTTGATCTCCAATTGCCGAAATAACTATATCAATATCATCAGGTAATGATTCAGTACTCGCATTAGAATACCCATAGTATTCTACAGTAAAACCATACATCTTACTTAACATATCCATGATTGCTACTGTAGCACCAGCTGCTTTTCCATTGGAATCTTTGTATGTAATTGGTCTATGATTTTCCTCATATGCAACCTTTAATACTCTTGAACGTAGTACTGTTAGCTCGTCAGCTGTGAGGTTTCTTTGGAATAAATGATAAGAATCTCTAAAATACTTATTTTTAAGCTCAAGGATATAACCACTTTCATTATTTACAATTTCGCGGATACCATCATTTAAAGTTTCCATCATCGCTTCATTTCCATATGTAGAAACAAAGAAGGTAAAGCGCTTAGAAAAATTTAAAATGTTTACGTAGTTTTCATCTATATCGTAAGAGGAGTAATGCATGTATAAGTCAGCATCAACTTCATCATAATCGTGAAAATTTCCTTTCATATACTCAACGGATATAGTATGTTCACTCAGATATGAATCTAACTCTTCGTTTGCAGGATTTTGATAATAAGTTGCAACTGTTTTTCCGTTAATACTTTCAGGATTGGAATAAGGAATATTCAATGTATCTTTTGATATAAGAGACATTTGAACTTCATTTAACGGGGTTTCAAGGAATAAATACTTCTTTGCTCTGTCTTCTGTATAAAAATAAAGGCCTATAATATCTACAATATCATTATCTAAAGCATCAAAGGGGTCTCCTTTAATTTCAATAAATTCAAATCGTAAATTACTTAGCTCTTCAACTTTCTTTAACACATCATAGCCAAAACCTTTGTTAGTAAGTTTTTCTATGTTTAAAACTAAGTCGTCTTTGGGCTGATATCCAACCCTTATAATTTCTGTTTTTTCTAGAGAAAAAAGATTCAGAACCGAGAAAAAAACTAAATTCAAAACCAATAAATTAAGTTTTTTTAGTCTCATGAGTGACCCCTGCATACTAAGACATAGTTAGTACTTTTTATTTTTTTAAATATATCCTCATTTGGTCCTCTTCCTCATCACATTTTTTATGGTTTACTTATACTACTAAAATGTAATCATGTCAAGCTCTTTTATAATTTGTTTAATCAAATAAATAGAGACAAAAAAGGCTGCCCTTTTAGGCAACCTTTTATATAACTACAAAATATATTTTGATAAATCTTGGTTTTGCACAATATCTTTTAATTTATCATTAACATACTCAGTTGTAATTTCAATTGTTTCACCAGCATGCTCATCAGCTTCAAAAGATAAATCTTCCAAAATATTTTCCATGATTGTATGGAGTCGCCTCGCACCAATATTTTCAACATTAGCATTGACATCTGCTGCGAGTACACTCATGGTGTTTATTGCCTCATCAGTAAAAGTAATAGTTACTCCTTCTGTTTCAAGTAGTTGTTTATACTGGCTCGTTAAAGCATTTTTAGGTTCTGTTAGAATCCTCTTAAAATCTTCTGCGAGCAATGAGTCAAGCTCAACTCGAAGTGGAAATCGCCCTTGTAATTCAGGAATTAAATCTGAGGGCTTTGATAAATTAAAAGCTCCAGCAGCAATAAAAAGAATGTGTGTTGTATCCACAGTTCCTTGTCTTGTATTAACGGTTGATCCTTCAACAATAGGAAGAATATCACGTTGTACACCTTCTCTAGAAACACCCCCATCTCTGCCAGAAGCCGAAACTGCAATTTTATCAATTTCATCAATAAATATAATTCCAGATTGTTCTACCCTATCTTTTGCAATATCTGCAATTTTATCAGGGTCTATCATTCTATCTAAATGTTCTTCTGTTAATATTTCTCTGGCTTCTGCAATCGTGACCTTTTTCTTTTTGCTTTTTGGACCACCCATCATAGATAGAGCATCTTGCAGTGCCCCTCCAATATCTGAAGATCCAACACCAACAACAAGCTCCATAGGAGAACTAGGTGCTTTTTTTTGTACGGTTACTTCAACTTCCCTTTCTTCGAGTTTTCCTTCTTTAAGCATTGCTCGAAATTTTTCACGAGTACTTATATCTTGGGCTTCTTTTTCAGCTCTTTGAGACTCGGTTAAGGTATCAGTTTTTTTATCTTCTGTTTTGCTTTCGGATGCAACCCCTCCAAAAATAGTTGTGGGCAAAAAACCTCCAAATGATGGATCTTTTTGGTTATCCTTTTCATCTTTTTTTCTACTACCTGGAAGAAGCAAGTCAAGTAAATCTTCTTCTACATAAGCGGCAGCTTCTGCTTTAAGATGCTCTTGCATTTCATCTTTAACCATCTTAATTCCGACAGTCATAAGGTCACGAACCATTGACTCAACATCTCTACCTACGTAACCTACTTCTGTATACTTTGTTGCTTCTACTTTAATAAAAGGCGCTTTACAAAGCTTTGCTAAACGTCGGGCTATTTCTGTTTTTCCAACCCCTGTTGGTCCTATCATTAATATGTTTTTTGGTGCAATCTCATCTCTAACTTCATTTGCGAGTGTAAGCCTTCTTGTTCTATTTCTTAATGCTACAGCAACAGATTTTTTTGCATTTTTTTGTCCAATTATGTACGTATCTAATTCTGCAACTATTTGTTTAGGGGTAAGGGCATCTTTTAACGCGTCTATCATTCTATCTCCAATGTTGTAATCGTATCATTTGTATAAATACAAATATCGCCTGCTATTTTTAAACTTTTTTTTGCAATTTCTAATGCACTTAAATCAGATGATTCTAAATATGCAAGTGAAGCAGCATATGCATAGTTTCCTCCAGATCCAATTGCCAATGTATCTCCTTCAGGTTCTATTACATCACCTGTTCCTGAAACAAGTAATATTTTATCTTTATCAGCTACAAGCAAAAGTGCTTCTAAGTTTCTAAGTGCCTTATCGGTTCTCCAAATTTTTGCAAGCTCAACCGAACTTCGCAAAATATCACCTGAGTATTCTTGTAGTTTTAACTCAAATTTATCAAATAAATTCAGTGCATCAGCCGTAGATCCTGCAAATCCAGCTATTACTTTTCCACCATATGTAGAACGTAGTTTTTTTGCATTACCCTTCATGATTGTGTTTCCCATAGAAACTTGCCCATCAGCTGCCATTGCAACTTTGCCATCTTTTTTAACTGCAATAACGGTTGTACTTCTTATTTTCTCAGCCATTTTATTTCCTTTGTAATTTACAATTATTTATTGAACATTTTTCTTTTATATTCTTGTTATCTCCAACAAGCATCAAGAATGCTACGTTTTATTTAAATATAGATCCTTCGACTACGCTCAGGATGACAGTAAGGGCTCTCCCATCATTATACATTATCAATTGTACATTATACATTACTTCCCTATATCTTTTCTCTCACATCATTAATTAGTAATTAACTCCCTCCGTGTGGGTGCGCTTGTTTATATAATTTTCGAAGTGACTCTGAGGTAACATGAGTATACCTCTGTGTTGTTGAAATACTTGCATGCCCAAGCATCTCTTGCACACTTCTTATATCTGCACCCTGCGAAATCATCGTCGTAGCAAAGCTATGACGGAATACATGAGGGTGAACATGCTTATTTATGCCCTCCACAGAAGAATAACGGCTCAAAATAAAGCGTATTCCCCTTGGTGTGAGCTCAGTGCCCTTTTTGTTTATAAAGAGCTTATTTGTACCTCTTAGAGCATTTGTCTCTTTTTGTAAGGCTATTAACTTTGTTTTTCGCTCTACAAGATAATTAATCAAAGCCTGTGTTGCTTCATGTGAAAAAAATACTCTCCTATCTTTTTTCCCCTTTCCTGTAACTAGTGCAGAATCACCTTTTGAACTAATATCTGCTAAGCAAATACCTGCAATTTCTGATACACGACAACCTGAAGAATATAACATTTCAAATAATGCTAAATCTCGCGAGGCCCATAACAAATCTTTTTGAGATGGAAGAGTACATAGTTGAACTGCTTCAGCATCACTTAAAAAATGAGGGACGCGTACTTGGCTTTTTACCGTCTTTAACTCCAATGCTATATTACTCTTAATATAATCAAATCTTGTTAAATAGGCAAATAGATTTCTAACTGCTGCAATAAATCTATT
>CAYJIS010000049.1:0-14191 GCA_964370315.1 uncultured Treponemataceae bacterium | reverse complement strand
TTCCAGTTGTTGAAGCCATGGCTGCGATTGTACTTGCAGATGCATGTTTTAAAAACAAGCAAATAATTTTATAGAAGATAATTCTCTGATAATTTAATATTAGCGCATAAAATAGGAGTTTAAAGTGAAAAAATCACATATACCAGCACTTTCAGTTACACAAATACCACTCGTTATTACAATATTTTTTTGGTTTTTTGTATTTATAATTTTTTATATACATACATTTTATCTGCACAATTTAAAAGCAGAAGATTTATCTACACTTGAAACAGAGCGTTTTAATTTTTTGGCAAAGACAAACTTTGACTCAGATGGTATTCGAAACTTAGAATGGGAAAATTCTTTTTCTATTACCCGAGACCCAAATATATATGCAAAAGCATCAATACTTGTAGACCTTGATTCTGGAAGTATTTTATATGAAAAAAATGCTGATGAGATTATACCTCCTGCTTCTATGACAAAGGTCGTTGCTATGTATGTAGTTTTTGAAGAAATTGCAAGTGGAAGAATTAACTTAGATGATATTGTTCCACTTGCTCCAGAGACATGGGCAATTAATGCACCACCAGACTCTTCTCTAATGTTTTTAGCACAAGGACATACAGTTACATTACAAGAGGTATTACTCGGTTTAAATATTTCCTCAGGTAATGATGCAGCTGTTGCTGTTGCAAACTATGTATCTGGCTCAATGGACTTATTTTTAGAAAGAATGAATGAAGTAGTAATTGAAGTAGGTCTCAAAAAAACCTTTTTTGTTGACTCTTCAGGTTATTCAGCATTAAACACAACAACCGCTCGAGAATTTGCAGAGTTTGCACGACTCTACGTGCTTAAATACCCAGAAACTCTTGAGCTTTTTCATACGGTTCCTCTCATAGCCTATCCACAAGAACATAACTTACCGCCATCAAGAATCGGAAAAGACTTTCCAATTGTACAAAGAAACACAAACCCAACACTGGGAGTTATTGAAGGCGTAACTGGATTAAAAACAGGGTATATTGATGAGTCAGGATATAATCTATCACTTACTATAGAAAGGGATGGAACTCGATTTCTTTCTGTGACTATGGGCGGGCCAGGATCTAACTCTCGAGAAGGTAACAGATACAGAATACTCGACTCTCAAGCTATTGTTGATTTTGCTTATGATAATTTTAAAAGTGCTAGCTACACCGATTCTGTAGAGGTGTCTGTTCCTATTTTAGGTGGACAAAGCAATGTTATAAAGGCAAGACAAGCATGGGATTACCCTGTAACAGTCCCTGCAAATGCTACTTCTCTTACACGTACACTTGAACTTCCTGCAAGCTTTGATGCGCCTATCCAACAATCACAATTTTTAGGAAACGTTGTCTTTAGTGTAGATGGTATAGTTGTACAAAGGATTCCGCTTTTAGCAGACAGGCCGGTAGAAGAGTCTTTCTTGTCGATATCTTATCTTAATTATTTACAATCACTTACCTTAACTGCTTTTGAGCAATAAAAAAGGCAAAACAATAATGCTTTGCCTTTTTGTGTACACTACTTTGTATTAGATAAAATCGCTCGAAGCTTTTTGCTCAATAAAAAACATATCTTTAAACGGGTGTAGGTTCATTGCATTTGGATACCACCCAGCCAAAATCCTAGTATCAATTACATTAAATGATATTGGGTGAGAAATAGGCAAGATAACACCAGCATCTAGTAAATACTGTTCTGCTTCAGCAAGCTTTTCGTATCGCTTTGCTTGATCTTCTAATAAATTTGCTTCACGCAACAATGCGTCAAATCTTCTATCAGTCCATTCGGTCTCTCTCAGTGTAGATCCACTTCTAAATAGTTCTAAAAAAGCTAACGGATCTGCAAAATCTCCTATCCACGTATAAGTGAACAAATCAGCATCCCAAGAATCAAAACTGCCTAAATAACGATCTGCTGGGCTTGTTTCAATTAATACAGTAATCCCAATTTCTGCAAGTGCATCAACTAACATTTGAGCTTGTTCTCTTGTATACTCAAAGTCGGGTATTGCAAAAACCAATTCTAAACCAGTAGGAATTGGCTTAGAATCACTTCCATATTTTAGTTCATATCCTGCTTTTTTTAAAAGATCTTTTGCCAACTCAATATCTCTCTCTTTGGTCCCTACAACTGCAGGATATTCTCCAATAGGTAAAATAAGAGTTTCAGCCTGTACAAAACCGGTTCGCATTGCATCCCATGGAATTGCAGCTATTACAGCATTTCGTAAATCTTCATTATTCCATGGCTTCTTATGTGCTTTAAAAAATATAAATTCTGTTCCAAATTGTGGGGCTATGTAAAGGCTTTCCGTGTCATATATTTCATCTATCCTTACGCCTCCTGTTACCCAATGAACTTCACCCGTATTAAAACGAAAGGCATTTTCTTCAGTATCATCGTCGTTTATTATTCGTATGGAAGGAATTGCAACTTCATCTACATCATAATAGAATTCGTTTTTTTCAAAAATAATTTCATTTTTCTTTCTTTCTTTTAAGACATATGCCCCAGAATATACATCATCATTTTTAGATACAATACTAAAAGCATGATGACTAAGAATTTTAGCAAAATATTCGGTAGGGTTTATAAGTGTTACAATTAATGTTGTTCTGTTTTTTACTTCAATACCAACACTTTCTACTCGCCCTTTACCTTGCCTATATTTTTCTGCACCTACAATTATATCTAATAACGAAGCAAAAGGAGCATCTATATTTGGATCTAATAATGCAATCCAAGAATTCTTAACATCATATGCTGTTATTCGTTGTCCATCAGAAAATTTCGCATCACTTCGAATTGAAAAGGTCCATGTTTTTTTGTCTCTAGAAACCGTAAAATTTTCTGCGATCGCTGCAGTAGGCTCTAAGGTTAATGGATGTGGCATAAACAAGCCTTCATACAAAGCTGTTAATAACTGTCCTTCTGAACTATAACTTGCTGTATGAGGATCCAAATCGTAATTATGCACAGAATCTATTATAATTAATTCTTTTTGTATCTCAGGATCAAACGCAATTTGCGAAAAGCACAAAGAGGTTATAAAAAGTATCCATGTAATGCTAATAATTTTTTTATACATCAGTAATTCCTAGTTTTTCCATTTGTTTCTCAGTTGTAACGGTAGATACATACTCAGCTTTATATTTATTTGCTTTCATAATTGTATTTTTAATTACATCTAAGTCAACTAATAATCCTTTAACTTTTGAGCGATTTTCTGGCATAACTTCTGCCTTAAAAAATGCATCAAAACCAACAAGGATTCCGTGTAAATTTTGACAATCAGAAATCCTTTTTTGAACATACCCAAGCACAGCTTCTTCACTTTCTTTAGAAAGCTTTTGAACAAGGGGTGATTCTTTCGAACTCAATGCCTTAAAAATTTTTGATCTCTGAATCATTGAATCCATAAATTTATTATACTCTATTGTTTCAGCTTTTTCTACCTGTGACAACATATCAATTGCTTTTATTTTATATTCAACTTCACTATCTGTTTTTTTAAGAAGAGCACGTAATGCTCTCATAAATTTATCAAAAGCGCCCTTGTTCTCTCCTTGTAAAAGCTCATGGTTTTCTTCAAGTTTTTGCACTACAACTTCTAAAGATGGGCCAAACCCCGCTAGTATTTTTACCACTTCATTAAGTTGAGCCCTCGTATTAACAGAGTTTTTAACCTCTTTTTTACTTTCGCTTTTTACTTGAAATTTATCTAATAGTGCTTTTTGTATGGAGTCTTTTGAAGATGAAAAATCTTCATTAATTATTTCATCAATTAAGTCAGGATAAAACCTCGCTGAACCCATAAAGCGTTGAAATGCTTTTTTTACTTCTTGTAAACCATTGTCGATTGTTAATGAACTGTAAGTATTAGCAAATCCAGGGTTATCAAGTAATTTTTTTCGCACATCTATTTTGTATATTTCTCTTTGTAAGGCCGTTAGGTTACGCAATTCAGTATTAATATCTTTAATTTGTTTTGCACATAATGAAAGCATATTGCTTAATAAGCCACTCGAAAGTGTATCCGATCCCGTTCTAATGCCAGTGACAATATTTGAAAAAAATCTGATATTACTATTGGGTCCACCCGACGTTGAAAGAGTCCAATCCAAAAATGAATTAAATGCAAATAATTTTTTTATCCTCTCTGCAGGCATTGCATTCACATTAAACTGCATATAATTGCACAAAAAATCTAAAGATGTTTCATAATCTGAAAAACGTGTACCAAAAATTGTAGGCCCTTCTGAATCTGAAAAATCATCATTAGGGGGAATTTCAATATCAACGACTCTTTTATCCCTCTTATATGGATCGGGTACAAGTATTTTTTTCTTTTCCAACATAGATATAATATTTGTAACAGCTGTATGAAACGTTCTATAGTTATCAAGCATTGTTGGCAAAATTGTCGAGTCAAACAAAGATACTTTTTTCTCGCACAAATCATATAATGTAGTGTTAAAATCATTCAATTCACTCATGCTTATATATCGGCATTTTTTTGGGACTTCAAAAGCAAAATGTCTTTAATTACAACAGACAAAAGCAGATAATTTACTAAAAAGCCTTTGACCATTGTTTATATTTATGCTATACTATTAACGTATGAGTACAAAAAAAACGAAGTTTAAAGTAAATCAACAAATTGTTTATCCAAGCCAGGGTACAGGTAAAATTGTAGAAATAAAAGAAAAATTATTTAATGGCGAAAAAACCATGTATTATGTCATTTATCTTGAAGTTTCTGATATGACTATAATGGTGCCCATTGATAGATGTTCAGAATTAGGCATTAGGTCTATTGTTTCTGCAGCCGAAGTTCACAAGGCGCTTGATGTTATTGGTGAGAGCTTTGAACCTATTACATCAGATTGGAAACTTCGTTATCAATTGAATATGGACCTTTTAAAAAAAGGTACGGTTCAAGACATAGCAATGATTGTGCGCTCGTTATACCATAGAAGCAAAGTGAAAGAACTACCTATTCTAGAACGAAAGCTTTATGATTCGGCGAAAAAGTTACTTGAAGATGAAATTGCATCTGCATTAAAACTTACCACTAAAGAAGTTGAACAATTACTACTTGAAAAGCTTGAACCACTAGGAAAAGACGCTGACCCAAAAAAAGGATTCGATGCCTTTGAAGATGGTGAAGATAAATTTCTTGATGATAAAGACGACGAAATTTTAATTGAAGACGATGATGACGATGTCTTTGACCCTAATGATTAATCATACATGAAAAAGAATGTTACAAGCGTTGCACTTATACTAACTTGTGCAGGTAGCTCAACACGATTTCATACAGGCAAGAAAAAAGAATACCTACCGCTTATTTCAAAACATCTTTCGAACGAAACTAATGGAACCGTTTTATCTTGTAGCATTATAGCATTTTTGCAATTTTTTTCTGCCCATAAAGACTTTTTATTTACCAACCTCGTAATAACAGTACCCAATGAAAATTATGAACAAGAATGTAAAAAAGCACTGCTTGCTCTAAATGCTAGTAACTATGTAAAAACTAACCTGGAGCAACTAAAACCGACTATTTCTTTTGTTGCAGGCAGTACTACTAGACAAAAATCCGTATATAATGGGCTACAACACTTAGACAATGCAATAAAAAACAATGCTGCAATCGACATAGTCCTTATTCATGATGCAGCTAGGCCCTTTGTAGACAAACAAATCATCCACGATGTATTATACATGGTACAAAAAAAGGATGCTGCGGTACCTATAATAGAACCGGTTGATACACAAAAAGAAATAGGAACAGATGGTAGTATTGTTCGCCATTTAAATAGGTCTGCCTTAGGCGCTGTTCAAACTCCTCAAGGATTTTTGTTTGAAAAACTTTTTATGGCTCATAAAAAAGCTGCAGGGGATTCAAAATCTTATACAGATGATGCAGAAATTTGGGCTACTTACTGCGATGCAGTGTATACAGTAAAAGGGAACACAGAAAATACAAAAATTACATTTTCACACGACATGGAATCAAAAATGGAAAATAAACTATTTAGAACAGGACTAGGAACTGACACCCACAGACTTGTAGAAAACAGACCTCTTATAATTGGCGGAATTGTTATCCCTTTTGAAAAAGGTGAAGAAGCACACTCAGATGGAGACGTCTTACTTCATGCAATTACAGATTGTCTATTGGGTGCTGCAGGAATTGGAGATATAGGGGAACTTTTTCCTCCTAGTGATAATAAATGGCAAGATGCAAATTCAGCGCTACTATTAAAAAGTGCATGGGAAATGGTTCTGAAAAAAGGTTGGCGTCTTGAAAATCTAGACTGTGTAATTGCACTTGAAAAACCAAAATTTTTACCTTGGCGTAAAAAAGTAATTGAATCAATTGCTACTATTTTGCAATGCGATTCTGAAAGAATTTTTGTAAAAGCAAAAACAGCAGAGGGACTTGGAGAAATAGGAGCTTCTTTAGCAGTGGGTGCTCAAGCCATTTGTTTATTGTCAAAATAATAAAGAAGCCCTGCACAAACACGTGTTTGCACAGGGCTTCTTTCTAAACCAAAATGAGATTTGGTGATTTGCAAAACAGAAAATCACCGTCAAAGTCAACTAGGCAACATATGCTTCCAATCGTGAAGAAACACTTGGATGTTGCAAATGACGAATGGCTTTTTTCTCAATTTGTCTAATTCTTTCTTTTGTTAAGCTAAATACATCCCCAACTTCTTTTAGAGACATAGAACTTTCACCGTTTAACCCAAAACGGCAACGCAATACATCTGCTTCTTTTTCAGTAAGTTTACCAAGCACTAAATCTATGTCATCTTGTAAACTTCCTTGCATTGCATTTTCCTCAGGAGACTCATAGCGAGAGTCCTCAATAAAATCCGCAACAGTTGTAAACTCAGAAGTTCCTGCTGTAGAATCCAGAGACACCATATCCTGAGCAATATTTAATAAATCTCGAACATGCTCAACATTCATATGAAGAATTTGGGCCACTTCTTTTAATTCTTCTTCATCACTCATATTAGTTGATATTTGCTTGCGAGTTTTTTCTATTTGCACTAACTCATTTGCTCTGTTTAAAGGAAGTCGAATTGAACGCGACTTTTCACAAATTGATTTTAAAATTGCCTGTCGTATCCACCAAACAGCATACGAAATAAAATGATAGCCTTTTGTTACATCAAAGCGTTCAATTGCATTTAATAAACCTATATTCCCTTCGCTGATTAAGTCTACAAGGTCTAAGCCATGATTTTGATATTTTTTTGCAACACTTACAACAAATCTAAGGTTTGCATTTACTATTTTATCTTTTGCCGCCTTATCACCTTTTGCAGCTTTTTGAGCGAGTTCTATCTCTTCTTCGCGTTTTAGTAACGGCACTTTGTTAATATCTTTAAGGTAAAATGATAGTACTTCGTCGTTTTTTTTCATTTGTATATTTCTCCTTGTAAAATAATATATTCTACACATATTATAATGCAATAACCATGCCAACTTTTTACAATGGTAAATATAAAATTTATTTCTTTGTATTACAAAGAGATAGAAAAGATGAGTTAATTATTGTAGATTTAAAAGAAAGTTAATTAATGTGTCAATTTGACACAGCAAACTCTAAAAGAGTTTAGATTGTGTCAAAAAAACACTTTTTTTTGTTACAAATGAAAAATGAGGTCAATTTGACGTATTATGTGTCAAAATTTTCAATTTGTTCACTTAAGAGTGGTACTAATTGTTTTTTACGAGAAACAATATCATTTACGATATAAACAGAATCTTCGGCCAAAGGGAAATTTATATGCTGCATAAAAGGTTTTTCTCCTGCAACAATTAAGATACTCGTAAGTTGAGTTATATCGGTAACCATTATTGCACAAAACAATAGTTTTTGGCTTCGTCTTTCAATTTCAAGCTCTGATAAAAACTCTTCTTTTCTCTTTAGTATTTCGTCCATATTATCTACTTCAATTTGGCTTACCGTAAATCGATATGTGCGCTCAGAGTATTCTTTCATGTCTTGATGAATTACCTCACTTGCAGTTCGACCACCAATTCGGCTTGCCGCCATAACAATATCTTGTCCGAGCTCTAAAATATCAAGATTAGTAATATTTGAAAGATACTCAGCCGTTTCTCTATCAACATCAGTGGTTGTAGATGATTGAAGTATAAGTGTATCAGACAATATTGCACTTAAAAGCAAACAGGCTATGTCTTTAGGTATTGATACTTTGTACTCTCTATACAAACTGGTTACAAGTGTAGCAGTTGCGCCAACAGGTTTATTTATAAATGTTATCGGATATTTTGTAGATAGATTTCCTAATCTATGGTGATCTATTATTTCTTGAATAATATAATTTTCAATACCTTCAACCGCTTGTGACATTTCGTTGTGATCAACTAAAATAAGCTCAATATTTGCTTCATGCAAAAGATCGCTTTCTGAAATTATTCCAGTCACTTGCCCATTGTCATTAATTACAGGAAGACATCTACTTGGCGAAGCTCTCAATTGGGGTTGTATTTTCCGTACCGTATCAAGTGCTTTTACTGGTTTTATATCTTTGTCTGACATAACTGAAACTGCCGTGGAGTATACGCTTAACATAGCTGTAGCAGAGGTATCATACGGACTTATGAGAACCGACACACCTTTTTTTTCTGCCTTTGCGCGAAGTTCTTTATTTAATACAAATCCTGAGGTAATTACAAGAGCCTTAACTTCTGAATCTATACAGTACTCTTGCACATCAACTCTATCTCCTGTAATAACTACAACATTTTCACTTTTTCTTTCATCCAACAATGTTTTAAAAGTAGAAAACTCAGCAGCTCCAACTAAAATTGTGCACTTAAAAAGATCATCTTCATTGTGAAGAATTAACGGCTGCGCATTAAGTGTTTCATGGATGAGCTTTATGCTAGTAGTAACAGCAGCTTCTTTTTCTGGATTTAATAGCTTAAGCACATTTTGTGCAAAAGCATTATAATGTAAAAGCGATTGATACTTTCCCTCTTTGTCTACAACAGGTAATACTTTTGATTGGCTTTCTTCCATTTTAGCAACGGCAGCCCAAAGAGAAGTTCCTTCATCCACAGTATTACAACCTTGCTCCATATAGTAATTTACCTTAGGTAAAAGCTCTGGTATGTATTCAGGTACTGCCACTTTAAATCTATTAAATATATATTCAGTTTGTGGAGACATTTTACCGGCACGTGCCGCCTTACATCCCACTTGTCCTAATTCTTGTTTTAAGTGAGCATAGGCTGCAGCTGAAACAACTGAATCTGTATCAGGGTTTCTGTGCCCTATAATATACACTGTTTTTTTCATTTACTTTCCTTATTTCCTCTAATTTTACACTTCTATTCTACACTGCATTGAATTTTTATTCAATATGAGATATGGTATTGTATGAATATAAAGTTAAAATCACTTGATTATGCTGCAATCGCTTGTATGTTATTATATGCCGCAAGTGCAACGGTTACCCCTATTTGTTTATTGGCAATGGCTGAAGAACTTAATTTTTCTTTATCTGCCGGAGGTGGTATTGAAGGACTTCGTTCAATGCTCATTTTTATATCATTGTTTTTTGGCGGGTTTATGGCTGCCAAAATCGGAAAAGTGAGCTCGTTAACAACAGGCCTATTTGGCTTAAGTATTGGATACCTAATCTACGCTATAGCTCCATCATATGAAGCACTTTTAGCCGCAACTCTTGTTATTGGGCTTTCAACTGGAATAATAGAAGGCCTCATTAATCCACTTGTTGCAGATATTCATCCAGGAGACTCAGGAAGGTACTTAAATATTACCAATGCTTTTTGGTCTGTGGGGGTACTTTCAACAGTAATTCTAGCTGGAGACTTACTGACTCGTGGTATTTCTTGGCGTAGCATAATCGGCTTCTTAGCTTGCACTTCATTTATTCTTGGTATTGTGTTTCTTTTTTTACAAAAAAAAGATGTAGTACAAAATCAACTAAGCACAAAAAAAGTTGCAAAACAGTATTTCGAGTGTATAAAAGTTCGCCGGTTTTGGATTTTTTGTGCTATGATGGTTTTTGCTGGTGGAGCAGAAGGTGCCTTTACCTTTTGGAGTGCTAGTTACATACAAGTAAATTTTTCTGCAAACCCTAGAATGGCAGGATTTGGCACAGCATGTTTTGCATGTGGGATGATGATTGTTCGCTTAATTGGCGGTATGCTAGTAGGGCAAAAATATCTACGACGCTTTATACTTACCTCAGCAATCTTTGGCTTTTTTGTCGCTTTTTTTACTCCTTTTGTTAATACAGTTCCTGTTTTTTTTATTGTCCTTTTCTTATCAGGTATGAGCATAGCTTGTTTTTGGCCTAGCATTCAGTCGTACGCGGTTGATAGGATCCCGCATATAGATGCAACCGCTGCATTTATTTTAATGTCTTGTGCAGGAGTTCCTGGCTTTGGTTTAGCAACGTTAATCATGGGCTTTATTGGCGATGAGGTTGGACTTGGTATGAGTTTTTTTATAGTACCGATTTTCTTAGCCCTACTCATTCTACTAGTACTTATTGAAAGAAATATTAAACCAAAGAAAACAATATAAAATACAAATAGTTTTCATCCAAAGCTATAATCAAGGAATTTTTTGTAAGTAGGTTCTTCGAATATGCACAGGATTACATGAGCTATGCTCAAAAAAAAGCAAGGCAGGATTTCTATGAAAAAAAAAGAATGGTTTGAACAAGATAATTTTTGGTTACACTTTGGTCCAATTATGTTTGATGAGCAACGATGGGCAGAAGCTAGTACAATTGCAAGTCAAATAAAAAGCTTGGCAAACCTAAAAAGTGGCGATTCTATACTAGATGCAGGTTGTGGGCCAGGACGTGTTAGCATAGACTTTGCTTTATTGGGTTTGAATGTTACTGGAGTAGATTTAATAGAGCCTTTCTTACAAACGGCAAAAGAAAGCGCCCATGATGAAGAAGTTCCAATAACACTTATTCAAGCAGACTTAAGAACATATTCAAGTGAAAAAAAATTTGATTGTGCCGTAAATTTGTACACCTCTTTTGGGTATTGCGATAAAAAAGAAGATGACATACTCATTTTAACACGTATTGCAGATACCATTAAAGAAGGGGGATGCTTTATAATGGAATGCGTATCGCGCGAGATTGCCGTTAGAGATTTTACTGAAGGCGAATGGTTTGAGCGTGCTGGTAAAACTGTTTTAACAAAATTTGAAGTAGATGGTGCATGGGAAGGACTTCGTTCAAATTGGACCCTAATCGATAATAAAACAGGAGAAAAGTTAACTCATGAGTTTGTTCAACGATTGTATTCAGCTGCTGAACTTCGCGACACCCTTTTAACATGTGGTTACAAAAATGTAGCTGTGTACGGTGACTTTGATAAAGCAGCCTATGATCATAAAGCGCGTACCATGGTACTATACTGTACTAAGTAGTTTTCTCTTATTGATACTATAAAGAAAACTACTTAGTTACACACCTTTTGTTTAATTGCTATTATGCATTTTTAGCGTGTAGCATCCTGTTTATAAAAAACATAAGACATAAGAGTAGGAATGATGGCAACAATAGCAATTGCCTTTACAAATAGTACAATTGTTACCCAGCTTGAGGTAAATGGAATAATAATAAAAATAAGGCCTGAAAAGAAAAAGCAAAAACCTGCAATGCGATGCGTTTTATTCCATACTTTTTCGCTTGAAAGTGTCCACGGTGTTTTAACACCAAAGCTGTAGTTTTGCTTTGCCCTGGGCATATAATTACCAATAAACATAAACAGAATGCCAATTGTAATACAGATAAAAAGTGTAATATCGATAGCATTTGGTATGAGTGCATTTGTTACAAGCACGCCAAACATAAGAGACATAAAAATGGTAAAAATAAGAATAAATCCGCCGTAAAAGCCCTTAAATTTTTCGTAGTTTTTTCCTTTTGGGTCAATCTTGGGGATAATGTTAAAAAGAGGAATGCATACAAGTGGAATAAGTGCCATAATCAATAATTCCATTTTTGAGCCATAGCCATCAATTTCACCTTGAAGGTTATAGTGCATGGGCACTTGATTTGGTAGGCTATTATACAAAATTGCAAAAGCAATTGGGGGAAGGGCTGCAATAATTAAACTGATAAGGGTAGTTTTTTTCATGTTCATGGGGTCTCCTGTTTTTTTAGATTTAATTTTTTAGGTTTTGAAACCACACAATTACTTCATCAATAACGGTGGTGTTTAACTCGTAATAAATGTACTTTCCTTTTTTTTCGTCTAGTACAAGGTTTGCTTGTTTTAGTAAATTCAAGTGGTGCGAAATACTTGCCCCTGCCATGTCAAACTGCTCTCCAATATCGCCAGCACTCATTGGACCTTCTTTTAACATGTCAAGAATCTTTCGCCTTGTTGGGTCTGATATGGCTTTCATAGTATCTTGAAAACTCATAGATTGTCGTACCTCCATTTTTAATTAGATAATTATCTAAACGTCTAATTAAAGTATACGAGAGAAAGGATGATTTGTCAATACATTTAGATAAAAATCTAAATATTTTTATGAGATTTTTATTTTATATGTTATAGAATAAGGTTATCTTTTATCCATTGGTATAAATGTTTTTTCATCTAAAACATTCTTAAAGGCAGGGCGATAAATACGTCCACCAGAAATGATTTCTTCCATTCTGTGGGCTGCCCAACCTGCAATGCGGCTTACTGCAAAAATTGGTGTATATAAATCGCGAGGAATATTAAGCATTGAATACACAAAGCCTGAATAGAAGTCTACGTTTGTGCAGATTTGCTTGTCTGAGTTCTTTTCTTCGGCAAAAATTGTTGGTGCTAAGCGCTCAATTATTGTGTAAAGAGCGTATTCTTCCATACAATTTTTTTCAATTGCCAAATCTTTTGCCTTATCTCTAAGAAGAATTGCACGAGGGTCAGATACGGTGTAAACAGCGTGGCCTTGCCCATAAATGAGACCTGACTTATCTCCTACTTCTTTTCTAACAATGCGTCGAAGATATGTAGCAATTTCATTTTCATTTGTCCAGTCTTTTACATTTGCCTTAATATCGTCCATCATCCCCATTACTTGACTATTAGCACCACCGTGGCGTCGTCCTTTTAAAGAACCAACAGCTGCTGCAATTGCAGAATAGGTATCAGTATCTGAAGATGATAATACGTGAACAGAAAGAGATGAGTTATTTCCTCCACCATGTTCTGCATGTAAAATAAGCGATAAGTCTAAAATAGATGCTTCTAGTTTTGAATACTCTTTTGTTGGGCGAATAAGACGCAAAAGATTTTCTGCTGTTGAAAGTTCTGCTTTTGGATTGTGTATATACATACTTTTATCGTCATAATAACGTCTTTTTGCTTGGTATGCATAAGCTGTAAGAGTAGAAAAACGGGCAACAAGTTCAATACATTGACGAAGATTATTTTGAATTGAAACATCTTCTGGGTTATCATCATAAGAATAACTTGCCAAAACACCTCGAGCCAGTTTATTCATAATGTCTGGGGAAGGAGCTTTCATTATCATGTCTTCAGTAAAGTTTTCAGGTAAGCTTCGCTTTTCGCCTAAAAATGATGTAAACTCAGTTAATTCTTTTTGTGTTGGTAATTCCCCAAAAAGCAAGAGGTAAATGGTTTGCTCAAATCCAAAATCATTTCGAGTTTCTGCATCTTTAATAAGATCTGCTATATCGTACCCGCGGTAAATGAGGCGGCCAGGAACAGGAGTTTTTACACCATCGATCATTTCATACCCAACAACGTCTCCAACTCTGGTTAAGCCAACAAGAACACCACGTCCATCATTGTAACGAAGCCCACGTTTTACATCGTGTTGTTGGTACATATCGGAAGTTATTACCTCTCTTAAACCTTTAGATTGAGAAATTATTTTAATGTAGTTTAATTCTTCTTGTTGTGTCATTGAGTGCCTCGTTTGTATGATTTTTATCCGCAAGAATTACACCCCACCCCGTTATGGAGAGATTGCACACATCCCGTTATTGAGAAATTGTACACACCCCGTCATCCCGAGCTTGTCGAGGGATCTTACCTGCTATTTGAATGATTATACAGTATTTATTAAATTTATTCAATATTTATACAGAATTTTGCTTGCCAA
>CAYJIS010000048.1:0-14303 GCA_964370315.1 uncultured Treponemataceae bacterium | reverse complement strand
CACGGAGCAACTTTAGTTGCGTAGTCTAGTAGGAAGCTGCCAGGCTTTTTTTTGTTATCATAAATATATGCCTTTTGATAGCATAATATTTTTATCCGGTTGGATACTAATGGCAATTTCATTCGTTCGTCATTTTATATACAATGTAAGATACTTAGAAGAATTAAATGATGCTTTGTTTAAGTATCGTTATAATGACTATGGTGATGAACTTCTGAAGGTTAGATCTTATTACATAAAATATTTACATCATTTTTCTGTATGAAATATATACTGTAAAGTCATCATGAAATGAGTGCCCGTAATTATCGATAAAAGTCTCTTTTTGATCGGCATCTCCTTGAGCCACAGAATCTGAAATTGTATCAATTATATTTAAATCGTAGCCAAATCGTAGCCCAACGAAAACATCTTGTTCGATTTCTATATCATGACCTAGCGAGAATGAAATATCGAGATTTACAGAATTTGCCGGAGTTTGGAATAAATTACCATAAATATCCTCTCTGTAGTCGTAAAGAAATGGAAGAGAAACTTTTGGACCGATCGTTGCGTATGTAGTGAGATTATCGAATAAATCGAAATCAAATGCATATCTATATTGTGCTCTAAAGTATAGGGGGAAAGTTACTTCTAGTCTTTGAAACTTTACCAAATTTAAATTTGAACCTTGTTCGTGTGCTGTCCTATGTTGTGAGTATCGTAATCCAAGTCCAATTTCCATGCCCAAATTAGGAGTGAATTCTAGAAGCATAATGCCTTGCCCTTGTATATTAAAAATGGCGGGCTTATAACTTTTTATTCCATAATCTCCATTTTGCATGGCAACAGCTTTTTGTACTGTCGCATATGAAGATCTCATAACTGGTGATCCTGCTCCTAATTGTGCAGATAAAGACAAATCTATTGCATAAATCTTTATAACTCCTAAAAGAATAATAAAGACAATAAATGCACTTTTTTTCATAATAAAATAACCTCAGTAAAGTTTAATAAATAACCGGATTGTTTATTTTACATTCTTCTTAATACTTTGTCAATTTGTTTAATGTACAATTTTTTAGTGGTACATATAAGGCATATGTATAAAAAGTGCAAAATGAATAAATATTCAAAAATGTATGTATTGCTGTATAAAGATACTTGATTATAATTACACTTTTGTGTATTATGTTATTATCGCTTTTGGTGAAAAATATATTTTAAGGAAGTATTATGACTGTAAAAAAACTTATACTCGTTGCTGCTATGCTACTAGTATTTTTCTCTTGTACACCTTCGGATTCAGATTCAAAGGATACAATTTCTATTGGTGTTCTACAACTTATTGAACATGTTGCTCTAGATCAAGCATATGAAGGATTTGTTGCTGGTTTAGCAGAAGCAGGTTATGTTGATGGAGAAAATATTTCTATCGACTATCAAAATGCTCAAGGTGAGCAAGCAAACTGTGTTACAATTGCACAAAAATTTGTTAATGATGATGTTGACTTAATTTTAGCAATTGCAACTCCTGCAGCTCAAGCAGCTGCAAATTTAACAGATTCTATTCCAATTTTAGTAACTGCAGTTACTGATCCTCAATCTGCAATGCTCGTTGAATCTAACGAAATGCCTGGTAGAAATGTATCTGGTACATCAGATTTAACTCCAGTTGCAGCGCAAATGGAACTTTTAGTAGATCTAATACCTAGCGCAAAAACTGTTGGTCTTTTATACACATCTAGTGAACAAAATTCAATTTTCCAAATTGATCTTGCTAAAAAAGCATTAGATGCTCTTGGATTAGATTATATTGAAGCAACAGTTTCTAATTCTAACGAAATTCAACAAGTTACACAAAGCTTAGTTGGTAAAGTTGATGCTATTTATAGCCCAACAGATAATTTAATTGCAGCTGGCATGGCAACCGTAGGTATGGTAGCTATGGAAGCTAAGCTTCCTGTGATTTGTGGTGAAGAAGGTATGACAATGACCGGTGGCCTTGCAACTTACGGTATAAACTATTATAATCTTGGTATGCAAACAGGAGCACAAGCTGTTAGAGTGTTAAAAGATGGAGCAGACCCAGCACAGATGCCAATAGAGTATCTTGCATCAGGTGAGCTAGTTATCAATGAAGATTTTGCTAATTCTATTGGATTAACTATTCCTTCTGATCTCTAATAGTAACAAGTTTTACTTTAAGGTGCTTATGGGCTTGACCTGTAAGCACTATATTTTTATGAGGATTTTATATGGGATTTTTACTTGCAATTGAAGGAGCTGCCTCTCAGGGAGTTCTTTGGGGAATAATGACACTTGGCGTTTTTATCACTTTTCGCCTTTTGGATTTTCCAGATCTAACTGTTGATGGCAGTTTTGCACTCGGAGGAGCTGTTTCTGCGGTTATGATAGCTTCTGGTATAAATCCTATACTGTCTTTAATTGTAGCTTTTGTTGCAGGTGGCTTTGCTGGTATTGCAACTGGGCTATTAAATACAAAGTTAAAAATTCCAGGAATTTTAGCTGGTATTTTAAGTATGATTGGTTTGTATTCGATTAATATACGTGTTATGGGAAAAGCAAACATCCCTCTACTTGGGATAGAGACTCTTATGCAACAAATATCAAGTGTTTTTGGTTTTGATAGAACAATGTCATCACTTTTGCTTGGCATTTTAATATCAATAATTATTATTTCTGCCCTATATTGGTTTTTTGGTACTGAAATAGGTTGTTCAATTCGTGCAACAGGGAGTAATCCAAATATGGTTCGTGCTCAGGGAATAGATACCGATAGCATGAAGCTTATTGGGCTTTCACTTTCAAATGCTCTTGTAGCACTTTCTGGCGGCTTAGTAGCGCAAAGTCAAGGTTATGCAGATGTTGGTATGGGGACAGGGACCATTGTTGTTGGCTTAGCTTCAATAATAATTGGAGAAGTTCTTTTTGGCAAACGCTTTTCATTTGGAAGGATGCTTGCTAATCTTGTTTTAGGTTCAATTGTGTATAGAATTATAATAGCTGTTGTTCTTCAGTTGGGCTTAAAATCAACTGACTTAAAACTATTAACGGCACTTATTGTAGCCCTTGCATTATCTGTTCCTGTAATTCAATCGTCTTTCCCAAAGAAAAAAAATGCAACCATAACAAATACTGAAAATGGGGGAAATAATGCTTAAGTTAACAAATATAACAAAAACATTTAATCCAAATACTATAACTGAAAAAAAAGCTATACAGGGTATTGATTTGCATTTAGTTCCTGGAGATTTTGTAACTATTATTGGTGGAAATGGTGCAGGAAAATCAACTTTACTCAATTTAATTTCTGGTGTTTATACAGTGGACTCAGGTGAAATTATTTTGGATGGTATAAATCTCACAAATAAAAAAGAATTTAAAAGAGCTGAGTACTTAGGCAGAGTTTTTCAAGATCCCATGATGGGCACGGCTGCTAATATGCAAATACAAGAAAACCTAGCATTAGCGTATAGACGCGGAAAAAAAAGGGGCTTTTCATGGGGAATTACCCATGATGAAAAAGAGCTATTTAAAGAAAAACTTTCTCATTTCGACTTAGGACTCGAAAACAGGATGGCATCTAAAGTTGGACTATTATCAGGTGGTCAACGACAAGCACTTACTCTTTTGATGGCAACTTTAAAACATCCCAAAATTTTACTTTTAGATGAGCATACTGCAGCACTAGATCCAAAAACTGCAAAAAAAGTTTTAGATTTAACTGATGAAATTATTACTCAAGAAAAACTTACTACATTTATGGTCACTCATAATATGAAGCATGCTATCAAATATGGAAATCGACTTATAATGATGCACGAAGGAAAAGTCATTTATGACGTGAAAGGCGATGAAAAGAAAAAACTAGAGGTTGCAGATCTTCTTAAAAAATTTGAAAGCGCAGGCGATGATGGCGCTGTGAATGATAGAATGATTCTTAATTAATGCATAATTAACAATGAATAATGTATAACTGTGTAGGACTAGAAGGGGGTGGGCGCTTCGGTCTTCGACCGTCCCGTGCTTTGCTTGTATCTTTTGCTTTTAGCAAAAGGATACCGCGTCGCCCGGTAGCGCATTGCGTATTATTATTATAAATGCCTGTTCAAAAAGAAATTGACTTTGTCAATTTCTTTTGTATATAACCACGGTGGATTGATTATTGCCATGCCTGAACCGTACATTCCAAACTCTTCATCATATCTTTCTTTAAAGCAATGCTCAGCAAAAGTAAATTTTTCTTCTAAGTCTACAATTTTTGATAGTTCTCTTTTGAGTGTTTCGGTTTCTGTAAATCGTCTATTAACCAAAGGATACCACACGGCAATCACTGCAGTTGAGCATTTTTTGTATAAAGCATCTACCGCATTAGCAACATTTGTGTAATCATCTGCTGTTTCGTAACTAGGATCTATAAGCATTAAGCTTCTTTGTGGAAACTGTAATGCACGCATCATTTCAAATCCATTTCTATTGTGAACATGCACTCGCTTATCATTTTTCATTGCATCATTAAGCGTTTCATAATCTGCTTTTTGGAGTTCACTTAAAATAAGAGAGTCTTGCGTTCGACTTATAAGTCTTACAAGTTCTGGAGAACCTGCATATTCATTGTTTTTAAGTAAATCACTGCAAATATCTATATATGGTTTTAGAACATCAGGTATGGTTGTAGAATCGATATTATTTAAGAAGGTTACAATTCCATCTTTGCTTTCTTGTGTTTTTTGAGCCCACTCGCTATGTAAATCATAGACACCACAACCTGCGTGTGTGTCGACATAGGTAAATGAAGTTTCTTTTTGTTTGAAGTGTGAAACAAGTAGAGCGAGAAGGGAATGCTTAAATATATCTGCTTTGTTGCCTGCATGAAAGGCGTGTCTATAACTTAACATGGTGTTAATGTATAATCTACAATGTATAATTTACAATTATGCTGTAAGATGCACTCAATCAGTTCAAAGAAGTAGTAGGTCCAAGTGTATTGCCTAAGTTTCATACAGGTTGTCAGTAATCAATTATTAATTAAACATTATCAATTGTAAATTATTTTGAAATTCCTTTCTTTTGATCTGTTTCCATTTTAGCTTTCCAAACTAAAGCCTTTTTCTTTACTTCTTCTGCTTCATTTCTTTCGTCTAAAACTATTTGAGTTCTTCGCAATGCTTTAAGATAATTAATTGCAAGTCTCATATCATCAATTCTTCGTGTGGATAATTCATATCTGTCTCTATATCCATCTGCAGACTCAGTTAACAATTTTTTAATTAATCTTAAATAATAAACCGCAGTGTCATATTGGCTATTCCTTGGATCAAAGTAGATTTTTGTTGCTTCTTTTAGATCCAGTAAGTTCTTTGCTACAGTTGCAAAGCGACCTTCTAATTCTACAAATGACCATTTCCACTTTGTATTTTCTCCATAGGCATCTACAATTAAACGTATTGCCAGCCCTATTTTTCTTACTAATTCATATCGCTTTTCTAGGGTTAGATTAGCAATAGCTGCGACATCGTCTTTATATTCATCAAATGATGCATCAATCATATTTGTTACAATTTCTTCTAAGTATATAATTGCTTTGTATAGCGTTTTTCTACCTTCATTTAATGCATCTGTGTTTTTTGTATCCAGTAATGCTAGTGAGAGGTTGTTGATAATTACATATAGTGTTGAAACATGAATCATGTCTTCGGTTAGCTTTATTTTTTTATATCCTTTGTCTGGGTCATCTTTACCCATCCCAGCCAAAACACTTTTTTCATTTTCAAATATTTTTTCAATTTCTTCTTTATATGATGCAATTTTTGTATTAAATATATTTCTGCTTTCTTCTGTTATTTTTGCCATTATACATCTCCATAGGTTTTAAGTAGCGTTCGTGCATGTTCAAGTGAAGCAGGGTTAACGATATCGCCTGAAAGCATTCTAGCAATTTCTTCTACTCTGCTTTCGCCTTGTATTGTTCTGACTCCCGTAGATGTTTTTCCACCTTGAACAGATTTTTCTATCTTAATTTGAGTATCGGCATAAACAGCTATTGAGGCAAGATGTGTTATGCATAAAATTTGTCTTCCATTAGCTAATAGTTTTAGGTGTTTTCCTACTGCTACCGAAACTTCTCCTCCAATACCTGTGTCAACTTCATCAAATATGAGTGTTCCTGTTGTATCAGATCGATCTAATACTGTTTTAAATGCAAGCATAACTCTTGAAAGCTCTCCTCCTGAGGCTATTTTTGCTAATGGTTTTGGAGGAGTTCCTGGGTTTGGAGAAATAAGAAATTCTATGTCATCAATTCCGTATGGGCCGCATTTTTGGTCATCCGATATAGCTTGTTTTTGCTCTATTTGCACCATAAACTTCGTTCCTTTCATGCCAAGATGTGAAAGAACATTTTCAACAGCCTGTGCCATCTTCTCTGAAGCTATGCGCCTTTTTGCGGATAAATCCTTAGCTTTCGTATATACTATTTTTTCTAATTGAGAAATTGCATCTTGCAACTCTTTTCTATTTGTTTCCCCTAAAGAGAATTGTTCAAGCTGTTGTTTTGCTTTTTGAGCATAAGCGATTACTTCTGTAATAGGGTCTTGTGTTGAGTTTGCATACTTTTTCTTTAGCTTAAATAAAAGGGCTTGTCTCTCTTGTATTTCCTCTAATCTATTTGGATCAAAAACTAACGTTTGTGTATAGCTTCTAACTTCTTCTGCGATGTCAGAAAATTCATAAAAAGCACTTTCAGCTCGAGTTGATAGATTTTCCAAACTTGTATCCATGCTTGCAGCACTAGTTAAATTACTACTTGCTTTTTTCAATGATGAAAGAGCATTTAAACCTGACATCGAATCATTTGAAGTCATAAGTGTCGTAAAACTGTCAATTTCATGATATAATCGCTCGTATTGAGATAATCTACTTTCTTCTTGACTAAGTTCAAAATCTTCACCTTCTTTAAGCTGGGCCTCTTCTATTTCTTGTATAGAAAAAGTAAGTAATTCAATTTTTTCAGCTTTTCTTGTGTCTGATATATCGATATCTGATAAGAGCTGTCTTTTTTCTACCAACTTTGCATATATTTGTGTGAACTGTGAAACTTCTTCTTCTATGCCTGCATATGAATCAAGATATCTTCTATGTTCTGCAATTCGCATGAGAGACTGATGTTCGTGTTGCCCATGGATATCGATTAATGAAGACGTTAGTTCTGCTAACTCTGTTCTAGTTACTGGGGTGTCCTGTACCCAAGCAGCAGTTTTACCATTTTGACGTATAATCCGTCTCAATAGTATGCGCCCGTTATCACTTTGAACTCCATGCTCCTCTAGCCATTGGGTTGCGTGAATATTTGCATTACTAAGCAAGATAGTCCCTGAAACTCGTGCTTCTGATGCTCCTGCACGTACAAGCTCAGTGCCTCCCTTACCACCAAGTAAAAAAGAGATAGCTCCAATTAATATTGACTTTCCTGCACCTGTTTCACCACTTAAGACTGTAAAACCATCTGATAATTCTAAAGAGGCAGAATCAATAAGGGCAAAATCTTTTATACTAATATCTTCAAGCAAAGGGTCCTCCTGACCAATGTAATTTAGAACGTACAGCAGAATAAAAAACTTCTGAGTTACAACCTACTAGTAAGGCTTTTTTTTCAAATTGTTTTATTTCTATGACATCACCAACATGTACATCTTCATGTATCTGTCCATCGCATGATACCATGATGTTTTCACTTCTGGAAGGTAATACCTCAATCTGTAACCGTGTATCTCCTGCTAGTACAATGGGTCTCGTTGAAAGAGAAAAGGCTGCAATAGGGTTAAATACTATAGCGTCGATTGATGGGTCAACAATTGGTCCTCCTGCAGCTAATGAATAGGCCGTCGAACCTGTAGTTGTGGCTATAATAATACCATCAGCTTTTATTTTACCAAAAGGAATCTCATTTGCATCGACTTGTAAAGCGCATGTTTTCATTTGTTTTTTTGACTTGATAGCAACATCATTTAAGGATTTTTCAGAAAATACGATTTTATCGCCTCGTTTAACTACAATAGAAAGAAGCGAACGACTTGTAGGAAGAAGTTTCTTTTGTAAAAAATCCTCCATAGGACGCTTCCAATGCTCACAGTGTATTCCGGCAATAAAGCCAAATTCGCCAAAGTTAATGGGAAATATAGGTTTTTGCTTATTTACGCATTTTCTTCCAAGATATAATACCGTGCCATCGCCACCTAAGCTGACCGCAAAATCAAAATCAATATCTGGAAATACATCATTTTTACCATCGTAAGCAACAGTAATACACGTATATCCCTTTGTTTTTAAAAATTCTTCTACTTCTGGTACAAAGCTTTTTGCGCTTTCGTTATAAATATTTACAACCACTATGCAAGTCATAATGTTCCACCTTATCATTATGGCAAATCCTTATGGAAGCGTTGCCAGTACCTTAATAATTTTTTCTGATTTCGAGCCACCTAGTCTCGGATACAATGGAAATAATGCACATCGTAATAATAAAGCATTTGCCTGTTTACAGTGCTCACATGCTTGTGGAAATTTTCCCACAATTGACTCTTCAAATGCAGGGGATATTTCAATACCTTTTTTTGAAGCATACTGTTTAACATCTTTAAAACTTCCTGCAAGTATAACTGGAAAAGAGTATACAGTTGAAACAGAGCTGTCTGAGTGTTGTGTAAACGTTTTATGCTTGCTTTGCATGAGAGATCTAATGTAACCTTCGTACAATTGTTTTCTAAATTCTTCATTTCTAGCGAACTCTTTCATTTGAATAAAGCCTAGTGCAGCATTAATATCTGCAAGTAAATCTGTTTTAGAAATGTTTTCTGCAAGACTTTTCAATACGGACCAGTTTCTATTTTGCCCCGCTATTAATAAAGCGCCACCACCTGCGGTGACAATATCATTTTGTTCTAACCCTAAAATTGCAAATGTACCAAACTTGCCAACACATTTTTCTTCAAAGGTTGCACCAGCATTTTGTGATATATCTTCAATAATCGGTATGTTTAATTCTAGTAGAGCTGGAAAAGAGGGGACTTGTCCTAGTGGTTCATGCAATAATAATAGACGCCCACCGTTTTGAATCCCATCTTGAATCGTATCAATTTCAACTAAACCTGTATCAATATTTACATCGAGTATAAGTGGTTTGTAGCCTAGTTCAACGACAGTAATATATTGCCATGATGGGGCGAGAGCACTAAGCATTATTGAGCCATCTGCTTGGAAATCTAATGCCTTTAACGCGTGTTTTAAGGCTATAGCTGGACTTCTAAGGGCAATAGCACCACTTACTGAGAAAATTTCTTTTGCTTTTTGGATGAGTCGAGAATTTAACTCTCCAGGTCCAATTTTTTCTTCTACCATGCAAGTTAATACTGCGTCCATTTCTTTTCTGCGAATGGTAGAACTAAATGTTTTAATTTCCATTATGCACCAATGCCCAACAATTTTTGTAATTCTTTTGGATCGAAAAGTCGGCGAATATCAAGGATAACTAGATAATTCTTGTTTGTTTCGATAATTCCATGAATATACTCTGATCCGATTCCCGTTAGCATTTGAGGTGGAGGTTTTACCTCGGAAGAGTTCACTGATAAAACTTGTGAAACCTTGTCAATAATAATACTTATTTTTGAGCCATCAATGTCTAGAATTATGAAGCCACTGTTAAGCTCTTCTTCAATTTCATTATCATACACAAGTTTTTCTATATTAAAGCGCTTGTGCAAGCTTATAATTGGAATAACTTCACCGCGTAAATTAAAAATTCCTTCTACATACGATGGAGCATGTGGGATAGAGCGAACTTCCTGAGCTTTTACTATTTCTTTTACGTCTAAAATATCTACGCCATAGAGCTCAGTTCCAAGTTGAAAAGTAACTATTTGAAATTGTACGTTTGTAATTGACATGAAAGTACTCCTAATATAATTACAGAATACAATATTTTAGCAAAAAAAACAAGTGCGAATTAATCTTTTTGTGTACTTACGTTTAGCATTACTATTGTATTATAATATATTATAGCAAAAGATTATAAAAAAAAACAGAAAAAGTTTTTTAAAGTTTGTTTTTTTTTTCTTATGATTATAATCTCTAGTAAACGGAAATGAATGTATCTTTTTTTACCGATTAAACCAAAATCACTCTTGAATTTTTATTTGAAGTATGTTATTCTCAAAGTCAGCTAGTATATTTTTTTCTCGTAAAGGAGAGGGGGATGTATTACGGTGCGGCAATGAGCCGAAAGTGAGGAGGAATGAAAAACAATGACATAATTGTTTTTCACTTGTAAAACATTAAAGCGTTGCTTTATCTTTTGCAAATATGTATCCTCCATAATGTATCCCAAAAGGGATGCCTATATAGGAGACAATATGAAATTAGAAGATCTTAAACATGCCGGTCTTAAAGCATGGGTAGAAGAAGTTGCTGCAATGACAACTCCAGACAGCATTTATGTATGCGATGGGTCAGACAAAGAGTACGATGAGTTAATGCAAACCCTCATTGATGCTGGTTTAGCAACACCATTAAAAAAACGCAACAGAAGCGTTTTATTCCTATCAGACCCATCTGACGTTGCACGTGTAGAAAGCCAAACATACATTGCAAGTAAAACAAAAGATGCTGCAGGTCCTACAAACAACTGGATTGACCCAGACCAACTAAAAGAAACTATGAAAGGTTTGTACAAAGGTTGTATGAAAGGTCGAACTATGTATGTTATTCCTTTTTCAATGGGTCCTGTTGGATCTAACATCGCAAAAATTGGTGTAGAAATTTCAGACTCAGCATATGTTGTATGTAACATGGACATTATGACTCGTGTTGGAACAAAAGTTCTTGATGTTCTTGGTACAGACGGTGAATTCGTTCCTTGTCTCCACTCTGTAGGTAAACCACTTGCAGATGGCGAAAAAGATAACGGAAAATGGCCTTGTGCAGAACTTAAAGATAAATATATTTCTCACTTCCCTGAAGAAAGACTTATTTGGTCATATGGTTCAGGTTATGGTGGAAACGCTCTTTTAGGAAAAAAATGTTTTGCTCTTAGAATCGCATCTGTTCAAGCTCGTGACGAAGGTTGGCTTGCAGAACACATGCTTATCTTAAAACTTACTAACCCAGAAGGTGAAGTAAAATATGTAGCAGGTGCTTTCCCATCAGCTTGTGGTAAAACAAACCTTGCTATGCTCGTTCCTACTCTTCCAGGATGGAAAGTAGAAACTATTGGTGACGATATTGCTTGGATGAAATATGGTGAAGATGGTCGTTTATACGCTATCAACCCAGAAGCTGGTTTCTTTGGTGTAGCACCTGGAACTTCAGATCACTCAAACTACAACGCTATGCGTTCTATTGAATCAAATACAATTTTCACAAACTGTGCTCTTACACAAGATGGTGACATTTGGTGGGAAGGCATTGGTTACGATGCACCTGGAAAATTAACTGACTGGAATGGAAACGAATGGGAACAAGGTAAAGCAGAAAAACCTGCTGCACACCCTAATGCTCGTTTTACAGCTCCTGCAAATCAATGTCCTTGTGTTGCATCTGAATGGGAAGATCCAAAAGGTGTTCCTATTAGTGCTATTCTTTTTGGAGGACGTCGTCCATCAACAATTCCTCTAGTGCACCAAGCAAAATCATGGAACCATGGTATTTTCATGGGTTCAATTGTTGGATCAGAAATCACTGCTGCTGCTCTTGACCTTAAGGTTGGATCAATTCGCCGTGACCCATTTGCAATGTTACCATTCTGTGGTTACCATATGGGTGATTATTTCCAACACTGGTTTAATGTTGGTAAAAAATCTTCAGAAGACAAATTACCTAAATTCTTCTTTGTAAACTGGTTTAGAAAAGATGAAAACGGTAAATTCATTTGGCCAGGATATGGGGACAATAGCCGCGTTCTAGCATGGATTTTTGACCGATGTAATGGTGCAGACAATGCAGTTGACACTGAAATTGGTATGATGCCAAAACCAGGTGCTATTGACATAGAAGGATTGGATATTACTGCTGACCAAATGGCTGGAATTCTTTCAGTTGATAAAGACGGATGGATTAAAGAGCTTGATGATGTTAAAGCTAATCACTATCCTAAATTTGGTGACAGATTACCAAAAGAACTTATGGATGAACTTAACGCACTTGAAGGTCGCTTAAAGTAATTTATTCGTGAGTAATTGATAATTATTGAAGAGGGCTTAGGAAGCAGTGATGTTTCTTAAGCTCTTTTTTTATGCCTGGTGTGCATTGTTACAGGATTTCGTGCAATCATGAGTTTTATAAGGTTGATTATTCAAAACAAAAAACATATAAATTATTAAAATAAACCTATTTTTATACAAATATTAAAATTTTGTATAATTTTACTTGACAGCAAACAGCATATCATTTATAGTTATATTGACATAAAATTTCTTTATGTAAAAATTACTGTATGGTGGAAAATTTAAAATGAAAAAGAAAAATCTCGTTATAGTACTCTGTGTATTATTTCTTTCACTTAGTCAAAATATTATAGCATTTTCAAGTGGCCCATTTTTATCATTTAATGGCTCTTATGGAGGCTCATTCACAGACCCTCATCTAACACGTGAAGTATTAAATGACCTTAATCCTTTAGCAACTAGTATGACTGGAACTATGAGTTCTATGTTAATAGGTGGAACTATAGATTGGAGCTATATTTTTTATGATGAAGGTGAAGGTTTTATGACGAGCTTTGGTTTTTTAGATGGGCTTGGAATTTCAGCAACCTTTGGAGCAGAACAAGGTTCTGCCGGCCAAAAAATTAGTGCTCGTGAAGCAGGTTCTGGTGAGACTTTTGATATATTTATGGTTGTTGATTATAATCCTGTTTTAGCAGTTGGTGGTTCACTCGATTTTTACTTTTTGGATAGCATTCGTGTTAAAATTGGTGGCGGCACAAGAATTATAGCAGACATGAACCCCGAATACTTATTATACACAACCCTAGATGAAGAATCTGCCGCAGCATTAAAGTTGCAACAGCAAGTTGGTACCATTATAGTTACAGAAGAAATGATGTCAAAGTTTAATGCTTTTATGCCATATGCACGATTAGATGTTGGGTACTATGTACCAGTTTCAGAAACTATCACCCTTACATTTGGAGCTTTTGGTAGATATGATTGGTTTAGGCCAATGTACTTAACCATGCCTCAAAACTTATATGACATGGTAATTGACAATGGGGGCAATCCAGATAAAGCACAACCTGATTATTGGTTAAACTCAATTGATTTTGGTGTTACAGTCAGCGTATCAATTAAGGTTGGTAGTAATAATAATCCATACAAACAGTTATATAGGTAATATCAAATGAAATGTAAAATACATTTATTTTTTATTGTAACTGTGTTTGTATCACTCATTACATCTTGTGATAGTGGTTTTGTTACACGAGATATGATTCTCAATACAACGAATAGTTCTACATCTCAAGCAGGTGGATCCGATGGTTCAGGCTCAGACGATAATGGTGGGGATGTAGAAGAGGGTACTTTATTGAGCTCAATAAAGGTTTCTGATGCTTTTAAATACATTATGTCCAATGGTACAGTTCATGAGTCATATACGGGAAATATTTCTGATTTACAAAAAAAGTTTTCTCCTGCAGCTTCCAATTTTAATACAGAGTATTTCTATGAGCATTTATTTTGGATAAGTGGTGTTAATGATAGTAATATTGTTGGTATTACTTTTAAGGATGATTCTCGTTCGTGGTCGCTTTCTGATGCCTCACGAAATGAATATACATATTCAGGTGATGATTTTGATTCAAAAGGATATGCAACAACCGATATAACAATGTATCAATACAGGGCAAAAAATCCTTTATATTCAGGTTCAGGTATTTACAATAGTTACGTTTATGACACAATAGATGAAACAACCGAATCTTTATTAAAAAGATTTCAGTTTTATCGTTGGCAAGGAAAAAGCTCTGCGGGTGGACTAGACAATTATATGATAGCGCTTGATACATATACAGGTTTACTATTTACATTTACAGAAATAGAATCTTGGGCAACAATTGTAGGAAACGAAGTTCCTCAAAGTTATTTACCTCTAGAGTTATTTCATTCAAATAAATATTTTTTCGAATATGATCCATGTGGGTATGTTGATGCAAATGGGAATGTTGTATATGAAGACTGGTATAAAGCAGATTTATTACAGTCATTTGACTCTGCAAAAGCATCCGCTCCTCCTCTTACTGGTTTGTC
>CAYJIS010000047.1:0-15656 GCA_964370315.1 uncultured Treponemataceae bacterium | reverse complement strand
ATTTTTTCTCCATGCACAATTAATAATTATACATTATTAATTGTTAATTATATTAAACATCTAGGTTTGCGTAAACAGCATTTTCTTCAATGAACTTACGTCTAGGTTCAACTTCTTCACCCATAAGTGTACTGAATATGTGGTTAGCCTCAATTGCATCAGGAAGGGTTACTTGCATCATGCGCCGTCGGCTTGGATCCATTGTTGTTTCCCAAAGTTGAATACCATCCATTTCACCAAGACCCTTATAACGTTGAACATTTATTTTTTCACCATTTTGTCCAATTTCTTTTATAATTTCATCTCGCTCATTATCATTATACACATACCATTCTTTTTTATTAAATGATATTTTGTATAAAGGAGGCATAGCTAAATATACATGTCCTTTTTCAATAAGTTCTTCCATGTGTCTAAAGAAGAAAGTTAAAATGAGTGTTCTAATGTGAGAACCGTCAACGTCGGCGTCAGCCATTATAATAACTTTATGATATCGTAATTTTTCAATATTAAAATCTTTTCCAATTCCTGTTCCCAAAGAAGCAATAACTGGCTGAAGTTTTTCATTACTTATAACTTTTTCTGGTCTTGTTCTTTCAACGTTAAGCATTTTACCCCAAAGAGGAAGAATTGCTTGTGTTTTACTATCTCTGCCTTTTTTAGCTGAACCACCTGCAGAGTCCCCTTCCACAATGTATACTTCGCATTGTGAAGGATCCTTTAAAGAACAGTCTGCAAGTTTTCCAGGAAGGCCAAAACTATCTAAAGAACTTTTTCTTCTTGTTGCTTCTTTTGCTTTACGGGCTGCAATACGTGCCATAGCTTCAGAAACACATTTTTCAAGAATATGTTCAACAATTTTTGGATTTTGTTCAAAGAAAAGCGTTAAATTCTCTGTCATCAAAGAATCTACTATACCACGAACCTCTGTATTCCCGAGTTTTGTTTTAGTTTGTCCCTCAAACTGAGGTTCAGGTACCTTAATAGAAATAACGGCAGCAATACCAGCACGAACATCTTCGCCTGTAAGCTTTTCTTCTTTTTCCATTTTTTTCTGGAGCTTTGCATTGTTTTTTAAGAATTCATTCATTACTCTCGTCAAAGCTGATTTAAAACCTTCAAGGTGTGTACCACCTTCTTTAGTATTTATATCATTTACGAAAGATAAAATAGTTTCATTATATCCATCATTGTATTGAAGAGATATTTCTACAACAACATCATCTTTTTCTCCACAAATAAATACGGGCTCTGCAGGCGTAACAGACTTTCCTTCATTAAGATATTTTACAAAGTGTCTTATACCACCATCAAACTGAAATATTACTTCTTTTGGAGTTGAAAGTCTTTCATCTCTAAAAGTTATTGTTATACCACTTGTTAAAAAAGCAAGCTCACGAAGACGTGTTGACAACACATCAAAATTATGTGTTGTTGTTTCGGTAAAGATTTCAGGATCAGGTTTCCATCGAATAGTTGTCCCTCTTTTATCAGAAGTACCAATTTCTTTTACTGTTCCTTGTGATTTTCCTATTTTAAACTCTTGAAAATATTTTTTTCCATCTTTTTCTACAAATGCTTCAAGTTTTGTAGAAAGTGCATTTACACAAGAAACACCAACACCATGAAGACCACCAGAAACTTTATAAGAACCTTTATCGAATTTACCACCCGCATGAAGTTTTGTTAAAACGAGTTCTAGAGCACTAATTCCTTCTCCAGGATGAATATCAATTGGTATACCTCGTCCATTGTCTTCAACCCTTACAATATCATCTGGTTCAAGAACAACAAGAATTTTATCACAATGACCTGCCATTGCTTCATCTATAGAGTTATCAACAACTTCATATACTAAGTGGTGAAGCCCATCTGGTCCTGTAGATCCAATATACATACCAGGTCTTTTTCTAACAGCTTCAAGCCCTTTTAGTACTTGAATGTTTGTCGCTGAATAATTAGCTGTCATATTTCATCCTTAAAATTACATTTTTTTTGAAAAAATTAGAGAATTTATTATATCTGTATTGCAGAAAAAAGTAAAGGTGCGTTATAATGTTACAGTATGGTAACAAGTAATTATTATGATTTTTGGAATGAGGCTCTATCTCAAATAAAAAGTGATTTATCAAATGATGATAGATTGCAAGAATATGATATGTGGTTTTCCCAAATAGGATATATAAACTCAGAAGGAACAATCATTACTATTGCTTTTCCTTCAGGCTTTATGAAAGAACAATTTTTATCTCGCAATTATGATTCTTTAATAAAAAATAAAATGCAAGAATTAACAGGTAAAAAATTTTCCTTTGACTATATAATAAAAAAAGTTGAAATTAATACTACAGAAACAGAAAAACCTGTTGAAAAGCCAAAAAAAACTTCCAACAACAATGAATCAAAGGCACCTTTAAAAAAACATCCTGATTTGAATTCGGAATATACCTTTGATTCTTTTGTAACAGGAGATAATAATTCTTTTGCTTATAATGCTGCATTGGCTATATCAAAAAATACTGGTAGAGTTTATAACCCCGTGTTATTTTATGGTGGTGTAGGATTAGGTAAAACACACCTTATCCAATCAATTGGAAATGCTTTACATGAACAAGGCTTAAAAAAAATTGTATATATAACTGCAGAAAACTATACAAATGAATTTATTTGGTCTGTTAGAGAACAAACAACTCAAAAATTTAAAAACAAATATAGAACAGCAGATGTTTTGTTGATAGACGATATCCACTTTTTACAAAAAAAACCAGAAACACAAGAAGAATTGTTTCATACGTTTAATTCACTATATGATTCTAATAAACAAATTGTTTTTACTTGTGACCGTCCTATTTCAGAATTAAAAGATATTACAGAAAGATTAAAATCTCGTTTTGGTAGAGGATTAAATGTTGATTTACTTCCTCCTAAATTTGAAACACGTATAGCTATTCTTGAAAAAAAACTTGAATATTTAAGAACTCAAATGGCAGGTCATGTTATTGATAATATTCCTAAAGAAGTATTAACAATAATTGCCCAAAATATTGAAACAAATGTAAGAGATTTAGAATCTTGTTTAACAACAATAATTGCATATGCAGAACTTACAGGAACAACAATTACAGCAGAAATAACATATAATCAGCTTAGAGATAAGTTTTCTGCACCTCAGCAAGGGAATATAACAATAGATATAATACAAAGAATTGTTTCAGAAGAATATAATATTTCATTAACAGATATGAAAGGAAAAAATAGATCTAAAAATATTGTTTTTCCACGACAAATAGCAATGTATATATGTCAATTATTAACTGAATATTCAACTATAGAAATAGGATTAGAGTTTGGAGGAAAAGATCATACTACTGTTATGCATTCTTGTACTAAGATAAAAGAATCAATAAAAAATGATTCTAAACTAGATTATAAGATACAAGGCATAATAAAAATCATAAAAGATTATAAAAAATAATTAACACAACTTGTTAATAATGTGTTAATATATTAGTATAAAAACTAAAACATGTTAATTTGTGGAAAAGTATCTAATTTAAAATATATAGTTATTAAAGCTATAATTTCTTATAATACTTAAAAATATAGTACTTTTTAACATATTAACACACTATATTACTACTATTACTTATATATATTATATATAAAGTATACTGGGGGAAAAATGAAATTTACATTCGACAGAGATGCAATGTTAAAAGAAATAGGTATAGCTCAAGAAATAATTTCTACAAAAAATACATTATCTATTCTTTCTAATGTTTTGCTTATTGCAGAACAGAATTCTTTAATTATTAAAGCAACAGATGTAAAAGTTACTTTTGAAACAAAAATACCAATCGAAGTTGAAGAAGCAGGAACAACAACAATATTCTGTGATAAATTTATAAGTATATTAAATTCTCTTCCTTCTGGTAATGTAGAATTTTTACACAAAGATAATGATGTAATTATTAAGCCTATTACAAAAAAAGTTCGTTTTCAATTAAAAAGTATGGCTAGTGATAAATATCCTGAATTTGCTAAAGAAGAAAATTCTGAATGGTTTGAAATTTCAGCAAAAGATATAAAAGAAATGATTACACAAACAATTTTTGCTGTATCTGATGATGAAACTCGGTTTTTTATGAATGGTGTATATATTGAAAAAGAAGAAGATAATATTATTATGGTAGCAACAGATGGAAGAAGATTATCCTATATTGCAAAACCAATATCAGCTAATATTAATTTTAAACCTTGTATTGTACCACCAAAAGTATTAAGTCTTTTATTAAAAAGAGCTTCTTCTGAAGGAAATATATCAATTGCTATAAATGAAAGTAATATTTATATAAAATTTGGTAATTATAGATTTACTTCGGTTCTTATTGATGGACAATTTCCAAATTATAAAAAAGTTATTCCAGAATCTCAAGAGAGAAAATTCCAAATAAACAGAAGAGATTTGTCAGAAGCTTTAAAACGTGTAGGTTTACTTGTTGAAAAAAAATCTGGACGAATTTATTTTAATTTATCTGATGGTAGTCTTGCAATAAGTTCACAAGAAGTTGAAATTGGAAATGCAAAAGAAGAATTACCTTGTAGATATGTTGGTGAAGATATATCAATGGCTTTAAACTGCATTTATGTTGAAGAACCTTTAAAAATAATAAATACAGAATATTTAAATTTTGAATTTACAGAATCAATGAAAGCAATAACAATTAAACCAGAACCTGAAGCTGATTATTTACATATTGTTATGCCAATGCAAATGGAGTAGGGCAAGGTGCCTTTTCTTTCATTAACTCTTTCAGGTTTTAGAAATTTAGATAATACAGCAATCGATATATCACAAAAAGAAGTTTTTTTTGTAGGAGAAAACGGACAAGGAAAAACAAATTTTCTCGAAAGCTTATATTTTTCAGCATATGGTTCTTCTTTTAGAACAAAAAAAGAAATAGAAATTATAAAAAATGGGGAAGATTGTTTTTCTATTAGAACTTTATTTAAAAGTCAAAGTGATAAAACAGATCTTGTATCTATTCAATATATTAATAATAAAAAAAAAATATCAAAAAATGGAAAAAACCTTTTAGACAGAAAAGATTTAATAAATACTATTCCTTGTGTTCTTTTTTCACATAGTGATTTAGATTTTGTAATAGGTGAACCAGAACGAAGAAGATTTTTTGTAGATCAATCCTTATCAATGTATGATATTTTATATATTGATATACTTAGGCGTTATAAAAAAATCTTAAAAAGTAGAAATACTCTCTTAAAAACAGAACAATATGAAACTCTAGAAATTTTTGATGAAAGTCTTGTTAATGAAGGTATAGAAATTGTAAAAAAAAGAAAAAAAGCAATATATCAATTCAATAGAATTTTTACTCCTTTTTACGAACAGGTAACAGGGATAAGTAATGTTAAAATAGAATATAGCACTCAATGGGAAAACAAAAAAAAAGATGAAATTATTATTTTATTAAAGGAAAAAAGAAATTCAGATAAAATAATGAAAACAACTCTTTTTGGGCCACATAGAGATAAAATATATTTTTCTTGCGATAATAAAAATTTTGTTAGTACTGCTTCTACAGGACAATGTAGACTCGCAGCTATTTTATTGCGTGTTTGTCAGGCTATCCATTATAGCGAAGAAACGGAAAGAAAACCTATTTTACTTATGGATGATGTTTTATTAGAACTAGATCCAAAAAAAAGAGAGAAAATAACATCAATTTTGCCAAAATATGATCAACTTTTTTGTACTTTTTTACCAGGCGAGCCATATGAAAAATATAAAAAAGAAAAAACGATGGTTTATTCTGTAAAGGAAGGAAAAGTTTGTGAAATTTGATAATAATATAAAAGAAGCTTCAAAAATTATGGAAACCTTTTTCTCTGATCTTTTAGAAGATAAATATAAGGAGTATAATGCCTTAGATACAGGATGGAAAAAAGTTTTGTTATTATTAAAGGGAGATGGTGAAAAACTAGCTTCACATAGTACTGTACAGGATCTTAAAAACAATATTTTATATGTTGAAGCTGATCATCCAGCATGGATTCAACTCTTTCACATGCAAAAACGAAAAATTTTGGTACAACTAAGTAAAGAATTCCCTTCTTTAGAAATAAAAGACCTATTTTTTTCTCTAAAAAAAGAATAAAACAAAAAAAAAGGATAAATTTAGGTAATAATACTTGACCAAATATAATAAAAAATGTTATTCTATCTAACCTGTTTAGAAAATTCCGAGAGATTATAATAAATCTCTTGACATAAAGGAGACGTGTTCCATGAAAAGGACATATCAACCAAGTAGAGTAAAAAGAAATAGAAAATTTGGGTTTCGCGCACGCATGAAAACTCGCGGTGGAAGAATGATTTTAAAACGCCGTAGAGCAAAAGGACGCTACAAACTAACTGCCTCTGATGAAAAAAAACCATACTAGAAAGTATGTTTTATAGGGATGGAAGCAACCTTGTCTAAAACACGAAGTTTTCCATATTCAGAAAGAATAAAAAAAACTTCGGACATTAAGAATTTGTTTAAAATTGGAAATAAGGTAAGTGTTCAAGGGGCAAAATTATTTTTTTTGCCCAACACTCTTTCTTTTAATAGGATAGCCTTTGCTCTTCCTCATGGATTTGGAAATGCCGTTCAAAGAAATTATAGCAAAAGAATTAGTAGAGAGTCTTATCGCCATATAAAACAAAGTCTAAAATGCGGATATGATATGGTGCTATTGGTTTACAAAGGGGAAGAATCTTTTTCTATACGATGTAATCAATTTTACCTATTAGCAAAAAAAAGCGATTTATATGAATAAAATATTTTCTTCTTTTTTTTGCCTGCTTATTAGAGGCTATCAAATTTGTATTTCTCCTTTGTTTCCTCCCAGTTGTAGATTTTATCCCACTTGTTCTTGCTATGCTTTGAAAGCAATAAAAATGCACGGACCATGGAAGGGCTTTTTTTTGGCAGTAAAAAGAATTTTGCGTTGTAATCCTTATTCAAAAGGTGGTTATGACCCAGTTCCCGAGAAAAGCACAAATAATTAGGAGAGAAAAATGGATAAGAACACCGTTTGGGCTATTGTCCTATCAACCGCTGTAATTTTTGGCTGGTTCTTTTTTACGGCAAATAATACCGCGCCAGTAGAAGTTCCACAAACATCTGAAACAACACCGATTGTAACACAAACAGAAACAAGCCCTGTAACATCAAATGAAGAAAACAATCTTTATCAAGCACAAATTGAAGCAGACGACAGTTTAACAGAAGAACTTATTGTTATTTCAACTGGAGTTGCAGATATTACTTTAACCAATAAGGGTGGAGACATCATAGGTTATGAGTTAGAAGAACACCGAGTTGGAGATGCTGGTATACAAATGGCAGAGAATATAACCTCAACAAACAGAGCTCTTTCTGTTTCTTTTGGTGACTATACAAAACCTATTGTAAACGAACTTTTTAATGTTCAAAAAATAGATGATTATACAGTGGGTTTTTCAAGAACATATAGTAAAGCAGGAAGTGGTGAAAACACCGAATATTTTACACTAAAAAAATTGTATACTTTTAAACCAGATGAATATTTATTTAAACTTGATATCCTTATTGAAAGTGATGGCTTAACACAAAGTATTTCGTCTTCTGATGTAATTTATACACTTCGCTCATCACCACAAATTGGACCATACTTTGATCCTTCAGCTGACAGATATGAAAACCGAACCTTTTTCTCATTTGATGGAAAAGCCCGAGATAAAAAACTTGGAGAGGATAAAATTGAAGTTTATGAAGACGATTTCGAATGGGTTGGTGTTAGTGGTAAATATTTTTCCCAACAAATAGTAGTACTAGATAATTCTTCGATAAAAGATGCCATATATTCAACAGTTGGAAAGGTCGATAACTTTACAAATGCACAATTTTTTGTTGAGAGAAACACGGTAAATCAATCAGAAATAAGAGACACTTATTATGTATATATGGGTCCAAAAGTAGACGATAACTTGGTAGCTTATAATAAGAGTGAAGAAAATAGCTGGGGTTTATCAAATCTTCGACTAGATGAAATTTTAAGCTCTGGATGGTTAGGGTGGTTAGAAACAATATTAAAGTTTTTAATGGAGTCTTTTTATCGCTTGATTCCTAACTGGGGTGTTTCTATTATTCTTATGACCGTTTTATTAAAAATTGCTATGTATCCATTAACTAAAAAAAGTTCAATGGGTATATTAAAAATGCAAGAGTTGCAACCACAAATTAAAGCTTTGCAAGATAAATATACGGGAAGCCCTGAAAAACTAAATACAGAAATGGCAAAGTTTTATAAAGAGGTCGGCTATAATCCTATGTCTGGCTGTTTGCCGTTATTAATACAGTTTCCACTGATTTTTGCTATGTTTAATCTTTTTAACAATTATTTTGAGTTCCGTGGAGCTATGTTTATTCCTGGATGGATACCAGATCTTTCATTAAGTGATAGTGTTGGTTTCTTCCCAGAGGGATTATGGTTCATCGGTGGAGCACCAATTAGCATACTACCTTTTATTTACGTAGCGTCTCAACTTTTATTTACAAAGTTAACACAAACAAATGCAACATCAAGTAATCCATCAATGAAGTACATGATGTATATTATGCCACTTGCTTTTTTCTTTGTATTCTACAGAGCACCATCTGGCTTATTATTATATTGGACCGTAAGTAACTTTTTACAGCTCTTTCAACAAATGTATATTAATAAAATTATGCATTCAAAAAGAAAAGAATTGGGACTAGTTGATACTAAAAAAGAAGTTGCCTTACCACCAGCTGCAAAAAAAAGAAAAAAATAAATAGCACACGAGGTATAAAATGATATATGAATATGAAGCAAAGACAGAAAAAGAAGCTATCGAAATGGCAGCGGAAGATCTTGGATTAAATCAAGATCAGTTTGATGTTGAAATCGTGGAAGCTCAAAAAAATGGAATTTTTAAGAAAGGTTTTGTAAAAATAAAGGTTCATGTTGAGCAAGGATTAAAAGAAAAAAAACCAGAGCCAACAAAACAACGAAGTTCTTTGTTTGCAGATCCTCTTCCAAAAAATGACTTTGAAAAAAACATAATAGACTTTATAGAAAATGTAATTTCTAAAATGGGTTATGATGCGAAAGCAGAGGTTCTTTTTCGTGAAGAGAAAAAATTTGGTGTAAAATTTTCTTCTTCTAACTCCGCTATGCTTATTGGGCGCAAAGGAAAAAATCTTGATGCGTTACAGCTTTTAGCTAATGTATATGCAGGAAGGCTAGGAAAAGAAGATGTAAGAGTTGTTTTAGACAGCGAAAACTATAGAATACGAAGAGAAGAATCCTTGGTTCGACTTGCTTACGTAACAGCAGATAAAGTTAGAACAAAACGAAATTCTATTTTGCTAGAACCAATGAATCCTTTTGAAAGAAGACTTATTCACACAACGTTGAATGATATCGGAGATATTGAAACAAAAAGTGAAGGAGACGGTCTTTATAAGCAAGTAAAGGTTATATTCAAGGGCGTTAGATGAACAAAATCCGTAAAATAGGTACAGTATTTTGTACCACTTTGTTTTTATTTCAAACAGGTTTGTTTGCACAGGATAATTTTAGTTTAGAAAATTTGTTTGCGCCTTCTGTTGTAAAAGAGTTAGAGCAAAACGGGAAAATACAAAGAAATTTTTACGGTGAACAAGATATAGACTTGATTTTAGCTCCAAAAACGACGCTAGGTAATCAAGCGAAAAATTACTGGCAAAGAGAGAAAGAACCAGTCTTTATTGTAGAGTCTTTGTACCTATTAGAAAAAAATAATATAAATGAAAAAAACACAACAGAAGAAATAGCGAAAATTTTACAAAATTTATCTGAAATGACAGGAATTGAGTATTTTTCAAGTTCGCGTCAAATTTGGGAGGTTTTATATACAGATGTATACACTGTAAACAATCCAAATGATAAAATTAAAATCCAAGATTCAAGTAAAGACAATGTACAAGGGTTAGTAAACTATGTATATCAAAAAGATCGTTCTCTAAGTGGCACCGTTTATGAATTCTCATATTTTCAAAATCAATCTGAGGTTTCATTTCGAGCAATAAACTCTGAGGCTATTATGTACAAAGGGTTTCCTTTTCCAATTGTAAATTCAAACAATCTTGTATTAACACTTTTAGCAACTGATGTTGGCGACAGCATAGTTTTTTATGTTTTAGTACAAGCAGAGGTTCCAAAAATACCCTTTGTTTCTGAAAGATTAGCACGCTCTTATTCAACGCGCGCTGATGCAATTTACAACTGGTGTGTCAGTATGTATAAGGATAAATAATTAGGAGATAAAAATGAAGAAAAAAAGTGTTTTATTTTTACTTTTTACAATTTTAATATTTTTTGGAGGTTGTACTGTGAGTGCAAACGAAAACAATTCAGTGATTGAAGGAAAAGACGGAGTTTTTGCCATTATGGAAACAAGCAAAGGCGATATAGTATTAGAACTTCACTATAAACAAACGCCTTTAACGGTTACAAATTTTGTTGGACTAGCAGAAGGAACGCTTGATGCAGCAAAAGGAAAACCTTTTTATGATGGACTTGTTTTTCATAGAGTTATTAATGATTTTATGATTCAAGGTGGAGACCCTAATGGAACTGGCAGTGGTGGACCAGGATATAGATTTGCTGATGAAATAGTTCCTACTTTAAAACATGATAGAGAAGGCATTTTGTCAATGGCTAATGCTGGACCAGGAACAAATGGAAGTCAATTTTTTATAACTCATAATGAAACACCTTGGTTAGATGGAAAACACACTGTTTTTGGTGTAGTTCTTGATGGTCAAGATGTTGTTGATAATATAGAACAAGGTGATGAAATCGAAAAAGTTACAATTGTTAGAAATGGTGAAGAGGCTCAAGCTTTTACAGCAACACAAGCGGACTTTGATTCATTTAGTATTATTGCCGCAGAGAATGCACAGAAAGCAAAAGAACAAGCATTTGCAAATATAATTGCAGATATAGAAAAGCAGTTTCCTAATGCTGAAAAAGATGAAAACGGAATATATTATGTTACTACAAACGAAGGAAGTGGTAATAAAGTAGGAAAAGGAAAGCAAGTAAGTACGCACTATAAGGGATATTTACTGTCTGGACAAGTTTTTGATTCATCTCAAGGAAAAGCCCCTCTTTCATTTGGTACGGGTGCAGGGCAGATGATTCCTGGCTTTGATGTGATGGTTCAAGACATGAAAGTAGGAGAAAAGAGAACCGTAATTCTTCCTCCAGACATGGCATATGGAGAACAAGGAATACCAGGTTTAATACCAGGAAATTCATATCTTTGTTTTGATATTGAGTTAGTAGACGCATTATAGTCTTTAAGATAACAGTAAGAAACACCCTTAATTAGAAGGGTGTTTTTTTATATATAACATATTTTGTATGAGTCAATAATTGTAAAAGAATTCTTTTTATATGCAGTAATTGCAGAAACATTATTTTTTCGCACAAACAATACAACTTTTTTATTCAAATTAGAAACAAGCGTATGTACTAAAAATTGAGCGAACCCGCGATTTCTAAAGTTTTCTGCTGTGTAAATTCCTCCTAGTTGAACACAGTTTTTTCCTATTGCATTTGTTCCTGCCATGGATACAAAAAAATTGTTGTTTTTTTCTCTTATTGCAAAAACCATGTATTCTTCAAGGCGATTTTGTAAAATTTGTAAGCAAGCTTTGTCAGAAAAAGATTTTCCAGGAGGAAGAACTTCTTCAAAGTGATAATTTTTTTGTAACCTAAAAAGACCTTTTTCGTCACCTTTTTGGCAGAGAACTGATTCATATTTTTCATTTAATGGATACTTTTCAGTTCTTAATCCTGTGTTTTCCATTAGATAATAATCAATAATATGGGAGGGAGTACAGGACAAAGCCTTTTCAATGATATCAGAACTTTTTGCACATCCTGCTAACGAAAAAAGATTTTTATTTTTTAATAAGATTTTAAGGTCTTTTGAAGGGCAAAAAAGAATGTGATGTAAGACAATTCCAGAGGAAGTTATTAAAAAAACTCCTTGAATGTTAGAAACAGAAATAGACTCATTTTTTGGTGCTACGCAATAAACTTTTTGTTCTTTTGTATTAAAAGAGTTATTTAGTTTCAAAACTCGAGACATTAAAGATACGCATGCTTCTTCATAGAGAAGTAAAAACTGTATAATAGAATCTAAATTAAGTTTTGTTACTTCTCTAATTGAGTATTCTGTGCTCATTCACTATCCATTGGTAGATAACCCTTAGGAACAAAATCGCCTGCTAATGCAGAAAATGCGGCTCGAAAAGAATAAGTTGAATAACTATAGGCTAGCAAAACCGTATCGGCCCAATTAAAATCGAAAACGTGGACAGGCTCTAAAACGGAAATAACAATAACTTTCTTTCCGCTATTCTCCAAATACTGAGCAACGCGTCTGCTTGCCGTGTTTGACACACAAATGATAACAGTATCATAGCCTTGTGCAACTTGTAATAGGCGTAGCCCCTCTGCATTTACTTCAGAAAGAGGAAGCGTATACTGAAAAGAATGGTAATTTACATTATCATAACGCAAAGAACTTTCATCAAAAACTTCTCGAAATTGTGATGCTACTAAAATTCGTTCATTGCTAGACTTCTCATTTGTATATGGAAAGTCTCCACTTTTGTATAAGGTAATAGAACGAGCCGCCTGAGCTGTAAAAAAGGCTTCAGCTTCAGGAGCAGGAACAAGACTTGGTATTGCTGCAATATCCGGGTATAGAGGAACAGCTCTTTCACCTTTAAAATATTCTAATTTTGATAATATAACACGATATGCTGCTAAGCGAACAGTGTCATTAAAAGATTCTTCTTCTTGCATAAGCGCAATTGAAGTACTCCAGACAGGCTCTCCCAATTGGGGTGTTGTTGAAGAAATAATAATATCATTTCCTGCTCTGATTGCAAGATGTACCGCTGCAGATAAACTACCAGTATATGTAGTGGCTCCATTCATCATCATATCATCTGTGATGATAAGACCTTCAAATCCAAGCGTGTCTCTTAAAATGTCAGTTAAAAAATAGCGAGAAAGAGAAGCCGGCTCTCCATTTTCACGAATATTTGGAAAACTTAAATGTCCAGACATAATTGCTGGAATATCCTCTTCTATAAGATATTGAAAAGGAACTAATTCTCGCTCAGAAAGCAGCTTGTAATCAGCGTCAATTACAGGTAAAACCCCATGTGAATCGACACCAGTGTCGCCATGCCCTGGAAAATGTTTAGCTGTTGGGATAACCCCTGCCTCCATACTACCGCTTGAAAAAGAAGCACCCAAAACACCACTTACATGTGCATCTTCTCCAAAAGAGCGACTTGCAATAACCGTAGAATCTTTGTTTGAATATAAGTCAACTGTGGGAGCAAAGTTCATATTTATACCTAAGGCTCTTAATTCTAATCCAATATAATATCCTGTATACCAAGCATCTGAAGGATAGCCAGATGCACCAATTGAAAGATTTCCTGGCGTATCACTAGTAGATCCTTTAACATGGCGAATAAGTCCACCTTCTTGATCAGTTGCAACATAAAGAGGTATTTGAAAAGAGCTTTCTTGGGCTTCTGCTTGTAAAAAAGAAACAGCTTGGGCTACTTCTATTTCATTTTCTGTGTCCCAACCAAAAACCTTAACGCTACCTAATTCTCTTTGCCTAACCCACTGTGTTAAAAGAGGTGAGGGCTCAGAACCTGCCCAGCCAAACATCAAAATTTGAGAGAGAGCTTGTTCGTCAGACATACGTTTGACAAGTTCTTGCGCTAACTGCTCGTGTGGATACTCACTCCAAAAAGTAATATTTTCATTTTCTGAAATATTCACTGCTTGTGAAAAACTACTGGCACTAATTAAAAGAAATAAAAGAAAAAGTACTTTTTTAATACTATTAACAAACATGAGGGTATCTCCTTTTTTGAAGACTGCCTATTATAAAAAAAAGAGCAGCCATCCACACAAAAATAAAAGTTATGATATGTGTAATTGTAAATGGTTCTTTATATACAAAAACGCCAATTAATAAAGATATTGTTGGGCTTGTAAACATAATAATTCCAATAAGGCTAAACGGTGTCTTCTTTACTCCTGCTGAAAAAAATAACAGAGGAAGAGAAGTTAAAACTCCTGTTAGAGGTAAAAGTAAAAGCTGCAAGTCTTCTAGTATAAAAAAAGCTCCCTTTGAAATAGTTTCATAATACACCAAAAGGGCAAGAGCAAATGGAAGTAAAAAAAGTGTTTCAATTACAATTGTAGTATCACTATTTGAAACAACATTTTTTTTGATAAAACCATAAAAACCAAAAGTAAGACACAGAAGAATAGCAAAAAATGGAATACCACCATAGGCTAAAACAGAGACAAAGACACCAATTGCAGCAAAAAAAACAGCAAGCCATTGAAAGGACATAAGTTTTTCTTTGTAGAACAAAACACCCAATAAAATAGAAAGAATGGGAGATAAATAGTATGCAATACTAGACTCAAGAATTCTTCCTGAGTTAACTGTAAATATATATAGACCCCAATTTAAACATATAAACATGCCGCTAAGAAAAAGCAGAAAGGACTCCTTTTTGCTTTTAAAAACCTCGCGTATGGAAAAGATTTGCTTTTTTAAGGCTAAAAGAGCAAGACAAAAAACAAAAGACCAAACAATTCGAGAAGCTAAAATATATAAAGAAGATACAGAAGCTAGTTGCTTCCAAAAAAGAGGCATTAAACCCCAGAGAATATAACAAAATAAAACATATATAGTTTCTTTTTTCACTGAAGTATTATAACGAAAAAGAAAACTTATTTAAAGTGGTTATAATGAAGAAAAATAAGCACAAAATCAAGTCTTGTATTTTTTTATCTTTTTTAACAAACACGGCTTGACAAGAAAGACGAAGCGTAATACCATAAAGGTAAGGACTTTTAATGAGTAAAAAAACGATTGGTATTAAACAAGCAGATGGGTCTTTTTTTCCAATATTGGAAGATGGCATTCCGGCAAGAAAAACACTCGACTTAACAACAGTTCGTGATGGACAAACTGCAGTTAAGATAAATTTATATAAACAATATGAGGATAGAGAAGACCTTGAATATGTTGACACGCTTCTTATTGAAAATCTAATTCCACATAAAAAAGAAGAACCATCTTTTAACTTATCGATTAATTTAGATGAAGAAAATCTTTTAACTGCAGAAGTCGTAGATCCAGAAACAGGAGCAACCTCAGATACAACAGTTTCTCTCGTTACTCTTTCTGAAGCTCAACTTGAAGACGACATGGATTTTAATTTTGCAGATACACAAGAGGCCTTTGACGAAAAAACTAATTCAGAAATGAAAACTGATTCAATAGATGATTTTAGCACTCTAGCAGACTTTGATGATGATTCATCAATAGACGATTTTAGTTTTCCAGAAGGAGAAGCTTTAAGCGATGACTTTAGCTTAGGTGGCGACGAACTTGAAATGCCAACAGAAAGCACAATGTCAGAAATAGAAAGTGACGATTTTAGTTTTCCAGAGGATGAAGCATTAAGCGATGACTT
>CAYJIS010000046.1:0-15662 GCA_964370315.1 uncultured Treponemataceae bacterium | reverse complement strand
ATAGAACAAGGAATAGAACAAGGTGCACATGATGCAAGGCTTGAAGTTGCGAAAAATTTTTTAGAGCAAGGATTATCTGCTGACCAGATTGCTAAGGGAACAGGCCTTACAGAAGAAGAAATCAACGAGCTAAGAAAAAAATAATTGGAGAATATACTTGCAAAACATAATAATGTATACAGATGGTGCGTGTTCTGGAAATCCTGGTCCTGGTGGATGGGGATGCGTAATCTTGGTAGACGGGAATGAAATTCCTTTGAGTGGCGGCGAAAGAAATACAACAAACAATCGCATGGAATTACTTGCAGTAATAGAAGGCTTAAAACATATTTCGATGCGTTCAGATTTTACAGGAAGAATCGTAGCTCTCTTTACCGACAGTCAATATGTAAAAAATGGAATAACCGACTGGATAATCAATTGGAAAAAAAATGGCTGGAAAACTGCCGCAAAAAAACCAGTAAAAAATCAAGATTTATGGATTGCCTTAGATGAGCTTGTTTCAAAATTTACTATAGAATGGAAATGGGTACAGGGCCACAGTGGAGACAAATACAACGAAATATGTGACAAATTAGCTGTAAATGCCTCTCTTACCAATCGGTAAAATTCTTGCATTATTGATTTACACCTTGTACTAAAACACTTCGTAAAATCCTCGCAAACTCTGCTCGTTGTTCAACCTCGTTAAATGAAGCAGATGCAATATCTGGGATAAGTCCATCAGACAATGCAAATATTTGCCTCGTTTCTGCAGTAGGCATATCAGGAGCTAACGCAGTAGAGTTAAGAGGAACCAATCCACTTTCTGCACTCAACTCTGCTTGGCTCAAGCCCGAAACAAGTTCAGTAATAAGAGATGAAGCTAATTCATTTTTTAATCCAGCACGTCTAGCAGATTGAAGAGGAGATTTAACATACGAAAACTCCATAACAACAACAGTTGGGGCTATTAAATATCTCGTTTCTCTATTATTTCCCGAGGGCATATACCATGTTGCGTATGTATTTTTTGCACTTTGAGATAGATTGTTGTAAAGCGTAAAAGGTGTAAAAACAAACGTAGGAGATTTATTTTCCATTGCATTCACAACATCCTCTCTCGATACACTTAACCAGGAAGGACTTAAAAAGCGTCTTTGCTCCCATGTATTAATGTACTGCAAGGTATTATAAACACTTGGAAGTGAAAAAAAAGCATCAAAGGTTTCGCTTGAAACTTCTTCGTTGCGTTTTAAATCTTGAACAGATTGCTCAAGTACGAGTTGTGCAATTTCAAAGTTTTCATAGCCATGAAGAGTTTCTAACATTGCTGAAAAAAACATAATTAAGTCGTCATCGTTTGCGCCAGCACATAGTATAGGCGTCGTAAATGCACCTGTCCGTTGCTGACTTAATACAGTTTGAGATATAGCTTCAAGCTCAATAATATTAGTTGGCATTGTAGCACCATATCTTCTCAAAGTATCACTATTATATGACATCTGAAAGTGATTTGCCAATATCGGCGTTGCCGTTAATCGTCCTCCAGTTATTACGGATACCCTTACAGGAATAGGCATAACCATCAAATTGTCAGTTTTAGCAGTTCTAACATACGGCGAAATAGTATCCATATTTTTACCGTCATAGGTAAAAAGAAGGTTTTGAGAAACGGGACTTTTTATCTGTTCGTCTAGTGGTATTGTCGGGTCTAATATAACAGGTTTCCAATCAATGTTGCGCTCATCAATCCATGCTACAAGAGTTTGTACAACCTCATCAGGAAGCCCATAAAAAGCAACTTCCATTGTATCATACTTTGCTCCGGCTCTCATATAGAATACAAGTCCAACGCTTACTATACCCACCCAAAAAACAGTTTTAATTACAAGTAAAAACTTTTTCATACTACTATTATATCATACTTTTATGCATTTTGTTCACTAAAATAGAGTATATAAATTCTTTTATTCTTAAGCCGTAAAAAGGGACTCTGTTCGAACTTTTTCACTCTTTTCTTTTCCAAGTAAAACCTCAATTATTTTAAAGGCTAAAAGAGCGGCTGTGCCAGGACCTTGTGATGTAATAATACTTCCATCTTGTACAACCAAATCATTACTGTGTTGTGACAAATCTGCATTTGGTGCATATTGTGTTTGTTTTTCCATTCCAGGATAACAGGTGAACTTTTTTCCATCAAGCAAGCCTAAAGGTCCTAGTACAATTATCGATGCTGCACATATAGAACAAACAAGTCCGCCCTTTTCAAGAGTCTTATGGATAAGATTTTCTGTTAAGGGATGTTTAGAAAGATTTTTACTTCCATCCATACCACCAGGACAATACACAACATCTATTGTATTAGTATTTATATATTCATCTGTAATATCGTTTGCAAGAAGATTTGCTTCAAGCACAATGTTTCTCGACCCTCGCACTAAATGACTGTCATTCATGCTAACAGTCACTACGTTCATACCCGAGCGTCTTAATAGATCAATCGGTAAAACAGCTTCCATTTCTTCGAAACCGTCTGCAAGTAGTATTATTGCGTTTTTCATACTTGCAATTATAACAAAATTAAGGTAAGATGTATATATGAAGCATGTGTTAATTATTGATGCACCTCCTCTTTTTAGAGACTATCTCAAAGAAAAGCTATCTACCGTTGGTGTAGATGTTTCGATTGCAAACGGTAGACGTGATGCTTTTACAAAAACCATTTCAATTTTACCAGACTTAATCATCATTGACTTTCAGGTCACATTCACAGAGCTTATGGATTACTTACAAAAAAAACGCGATAATCCGAATGCCGTTTCAATACCAATTATTATTACAGGATCTGCATTAAGCCCTGAGTTACTTGCACAATTATTACCTTACAAAGTTATAAAGTATTTTAATAGACCCATAAAGTTTGATTTCTTTTTTGATTCTATAGGCAGGGTTCTAAAAACACCTCTGTCAATTGATGCGACTCCATGTATAATGGAAACACACTTGAATGACAACATTATTTTTATAGAAATAGCACAAGGTTTAAATCGCGACAAAATGGCAATGATCCGCTACAAGATTAGCGAATTAATTGATGCCAATAAATTGTCTACTCCAAAAGTTGTGTTAATGCTCACAAATTTAACACTGAGCTTTGTAGATTCTCCAAACCTAGAAGTCTTATTAAACAATGTCATAAGTGATCAAAGGATTAAACATAAAAACATAAAAATATTATCGCTCGATCCTTTTACACGAGATTTTGTCAGCGGTCATGAAGAATATCGAGACTTAGAAGTTGTTTCAGATCTTTCAGGTGTCCTTACAGCACTTCTTAACGAACATGAAGATACAAATATTACAGATACTATAACCGACAAAATACTCTCTGCAACAGAAGATGTTGGAGAAGGTTTAGTAGAAATGCGATTTTTCTCTGAAACTGGTGTCTTAGATCAAAGTGGTGAAAAAACTGAAAAGCTTCTCTTTGCAGTAGTAGATGATGATGCTGTCGTTCGAACCTTGCTAGAAAAAGTATTCGCAAGCATTAATGCAGATGTTGTATCATACTCTTCAGGAGCAGAATTTTTAGCAGCCACAAATAAAAAAGTTTTCGACTTAGTTATTTTAGATGTCTTTATGCCTGGGATTTCAGGCTTTGACATACTAATTAACTTACGAACAAAAGAGTATAAAAGCCCTGTCATTGTATATTCAAATGCAACACAAAAAGCTTCCGTTGTCCAAGCTTTAAGCTTAGGGGCAAAAAGCTACCTCATAAAACCACTAAAACCTGAGGCAATTATTAACAAGGCAATAGAAGTTCTAAACGGTAAGGCATAATGCATGGAGATGTCATCAAAAAACAATTTTGCAATTGATGAGCAATTCTTAGCCAATACCATTCACGAATTACGTACGCCAATACAGACAATTAGTGGCTCTCTAGAACTATTAAATGAAACAAAATTAACCAGCGACCAATCAGATTATATCCAACAAATGCGTTTCAGTGCTGATGTTTTATTAGCACTAGTTAATGACTTACTTGACCTTTCTAAAATAAACTCCGGAAAATTTTCTATCGAAAAGATACCGATTAATCCGGTAGAAATTACTGAACAAATTTCAGAACTATTATCATTAGAAGCACATTCTAAAAACCTGGAAATAATTACTGATATTGATTATACAATCCCTACTCGAATTATAGGAGACCCAACGCGCATAAAGCAAGTTTTACTTAATCTTATAAAAAACGCCATAAAATTTACCCATGAAGGATATATCTACGTAAAGCTATCACAGAGACTAAATAATACAATGTTGCTTTTTGAAGTAAATGACACAGGAATTGGAATAAAAAAAGACCGCCAAAAAAAAATATTTTCAGACTTTTATCAAGTTGATGCCTCTACCACACGAAAATACGGGGGAACAGGGTTAGGATTGTCAATTTCAAAAAGCCTCGTCTCTGCCATGGGTGGAAAAATAGGAATGAAGTCTCAAATTGAAAAAGGATCTCTTTTCTGGTTTTCGATACCCCTTGCGCTTGCAGAAAACACATTGCCGCGTGCTTTAATTGAAGAAAAAATAAAACTTGTTTCTCAATTCGATATACCAGAAGACACTTCAATACTCATTATAGACAGTCAGATATTATCACTTAAAAGTTTACATTCCAAGTTAAAAACTCTTAAACTTGGAAATATTGATAGTATATCTTCAGGCGAAAAAGCATTACAGAGAATGAAAAAGAAGGCCCAGCAAGGTACTGCATATACCATTGTTTTTATCGATGCACAAATAAATGATATTGATGTATGGCAACTTGGTTCAGCTATTCGAAAAGATACCTTTTTAAAGAATACAAAATGCTTTTTAATGGTTCGTGAAGGACAAGCAACTACAAATGTAAAAAGTAATATTATTAAATATTTTGAAAACTATATTTATAAACCAATAAAGCTCGCCTCACTCAGCTCATTATTATCAAACTACTTTAATGTTCCATCAGATTTTGGAATTATTGATTCACTCGAAGAATTACCAAATACGTATTTAGAAACCAATGATGAAGATAATGTGTACTTTGAAAATAAAACAGTTTTAGTTGCCGAAGATCACCCCATAAATCAAAAACTTATGCAAACATTTCTTACTCAGTATCGTACAAAAGTAATTACCGCGTCGAATGGACAAGAAGCGATAGAGATAATCGAGAACAATTCTAATATTGATATCGTTTTTATGGATATTCAAATGCCGATAAAATCAGGATTAGAAGCGAGTGCAGAGGCTCGCAAAAAAGGTTTCACAGGTGTAATTATTGCGTGTACTGCCGTAACCGATATATCTGAGTTTAATGTATTTGAAGAAAATGGGATGGATGATATTTTAACAAAACCCTTTAAACGTAAAGATGTTGGTGTTATGCTCACAAAATACTTATCGGGGCAAACACATAGGAGCAATCCAAAAGCAAGTGCAAACACTGCCTTAAAAACGCTTTTAGGTAAAACTGAAACAAAAGATTTTTGGGACTGGAAAGACTTTATGGATACCGTGGGTGGTGACATAGCTCTTGGAAAAGAATTAATTCAACAGTACACAAGCCAAACTCAAAATTTCTTAAACCTAGCACAAGAAGCTCTAAAAGCAAAAGATTTTATAAGCCTTATTTCAATTGGACATACACTTAAAGGAAGTTCTGCAACTCTATCACTTGAAAACCTTGCACGAATTGGTTCTGTAATCGAAAGGGCAGGAAAAAACAAAGATACACAAACTATAAAAATGGCATTAAAAACATTTAATGAAATATTTACAAACTTTATTATGTTTGTAGAACCATAACCAAAACAATACATTTACAAGGAGTTATCAAATGAATTATCGATATAATTATCACACACATTCAACATTTTGCGACGGAGAACAATCACTCGAGACCATGGCAAAGGCTGCTTATTCTCAGGGACTACAAGTACTTGGGTTTTCTTCACATACGGTCCATCCTTTTGCATCATTTTGGCATATGGATACAAGAAATTACGATACCTACTTTCATGACATTGAAAAATTAAAATTAGAATATGCCGGAAAAATGGAGATTCTCTCTGGTATAGAAGCCGATTTTTTACCACCTATTTCATACAGCGATAAAAATGCCTATAAGGATTATTCTATTGACTACATGATTGGAAGTGTTCACTACATAATAAACGATGATACAACCCTAAAAGGATGCTTTACAGTTGATGGGCCTGCATCAGAGTTTTACAAAGGGGTAGAACAATTTTTTAACGGAGATTCAAAAAAAGCTATTCAAACATATTTTTGTCTTTTAAGAGACATGATCAACACATGCGACTTTGACATAGTAGGACACGTAGATTTAGTGAGAAAAAGAAACGGGGAATTACGTTTTTTTGATGAAAATGATTCTTGGTACAGAAATGAATTAAAAGAAACTGCAAAAGCACTAGGAAAGTCGAATAAGGTTGTTGAAATAAATACAGGTGGAATGACAAGGGTTGGCTTAAAAGAACCCTATCCGTCAAAGGATTTTTTAACACTACTAAAATCACAAAATGTTCCAGTGATGATTAGCTCTGATTGTCATACCAGCGAGCATTTAACCGACCATTTTACAGAAGCCCTACAAGCAGCAAAAGATTCAGGCTACACTTCCGTACACCATCTTTCTAAAGGTATATGGAGTAGTAGCGAGATTTAATACAAAACACTTTTTAGCTAAAGCGTTTTTGTTTCTCATCGTTTGTTTTGCAATCAATACACAAAACTGCATACGGAATAGCTTCAAGCCTTTCATCAGGGATTCGTTTTCCGCATCTCATACAAAGACCGTATTTTCCTTGTTCGATTCTTCCTAAAGCAGAATCAATTAAGCTTAATCGGTTCATTTGTTGAGAGCCTATAGCTTCAAGCATTTTTCTATCGATATCATCAGATGCTATATCTACAACATCCTTTGATTCCATAGCTTCAACAATCTCACGGAAGTCTTCATTATTGTGCATAAGAGTTCCCATGATTTCTTCTTTAGACTCAACTAGTAAGCCTTGCATTTTTTCAGTAAATTCTTTTTCCATTTCTTTCTCTCCCTAGTTGACAATTATCCTCATTCTGCTTAAAATTATATAGGTGATTTAAAAAAAAAGCAAATGTTTTTTTACATTTTTAATGCTTTTTTTCACTTTCTCGAAGAAAAATCTCGAGAATAAGAACCCATGGAGGAAATGTGGCTAAAGAAGAAGCAATTGAAGTTGAAGGTATTGTAAAAGAAGCTTTACCAAACACAATGTTTAGAGTGGAGTTACAAAACAAACATGTAATACTCGCTCATTTATCAGGGAAAATGCGAAAACATTACATTAGAATTGTACCTGGAGATCATGTTAAAGTGGCCCTTTCGCCATATGATTTAAATCGAGGAAGAATTATTTTCAGAGAAAAATAATTATCCTTACTACACACATCATATTTTCTAGTATTTATTTTTAATTTTAGTGAAATATTATTTTGTTTGCCAATGTGTAGCAAATTCAAAAAGGAAAATTAAAATATTTTCCTTTTTGTTAATTACTTACTTGCGCTAAATATTCCTCTAAGATTTTTCATAGCTCCTACAGCTCCGCTAACTATAGCTGCCCCGCACAAAATAGGCCCTATTGGAAAGAAAAAAAACAGTGAATATCGAATAAAAAAAAGTCCTGCTAAGCAGATTCCCGCATTACGCAAAAGGGAAAAAAAGTGCTCAGACCTTGTAAGGGGTTCTTCTTTTCGTTTAGTAGTGTATGTATATGTATATCGATTATTTCCATACATATTGCCTCTAGCGGCTTGCGAATACCACTGCCAAAAATCATCCCCAAATGGATTTTGCCCATACGACGAATCATAAGATCCCCTCTGAGCTTGAGCATATGCATCTGCAGACCCATACATATCGTACTGGCTTTTTTTTGTTTCATCGCCTAAAACTGCATACGCCGCACTTATTTGCTTAAATTTATCTTCACTTGCCTTATCTCCGGGATTTTTATCAGGGTGATACTGCAAAGCCAGTTTGCGATATGCTTTTTTTATTTCATCGGCTGAGGCTGTTTTTGAAACACCGAGGGCCGAATATAAGTCGTTCATATAATAAAGATACACAAAAAAGTAATTTAAGACAAGTCATTGACTAAATAAAAACATAATTTTGTATACTGCGTTTTATATTTACATTCTACTTTATCATAACCCATGTAGCACCACTTCCACCCAAAGCTGCTTTTGGATGCCCTGACGCACCAAGCATAGAACTTTGTTCAATAAAGGTTTTAACCATACGTCCTAATACAGGGTCATCACTTGAATGAATTCCCTTTCCATGTATAATAAGTATTTTTTTCAAACCTTTTTGCTTGCTACTTCTGACAAATATATCTAAATGCCTCCATGCATCTTCTTGCGTAAAACTATGTAAATCAATAGTAGCATCAATTGGAATATTTTTTGCAGCTGTATGTGAATGAATTGCCTTAGATACTTCGTAATCGTTTATAAGACTATCCTTGTCGACAACACCATATTTGTTAAGCCATGCGCTCATATCATTTCGATTTTTTACTTCATGATGTTTTTTTTCAGGGGCATTTGCTTTTTTATTTGACGGGTTTTGCTTTTTTTGAGAACTTTTTGCACTTCCCTTTTCCCATTGCTCTAAAATATCTCCAAAGTTCATTTTTTTACCTTTGTATCAACACACAATCAGATTGCAAAACCCAACCGCTTCTACCATCATTTTGTATCACTAAATACCATTCACCAACACTTTCCAAAATGCGTACCCTTGTTCCTGCAAAAACTGAGCTTTTTACCTGAGACTCATGCTCTGGTATTGTGTACATTTGAGATCCATACATAAGAGCATGCTTTGCTGATAATGGAAGTGCAAAGTACAGAACAAAACCAGCTAGAATTATTGCACAACAAAAGAATAGTATCGGCAAAGTACTTTGTGCCTTCTTTTGTTTTGAAACAAAATGAAATACAAAACCGAGCACAGTACAAATGAATGCAAAAATGCCAGTGATCATTACCCATGTAAATGAAATCTCATCTTCATTTTGTAGTCCTTCTTGTTGTTCTAAAAGAACCCTTTGTTCTCTATTCTTAGTAGTGAGCAATGAATATTTTTCTTTTAAACGCAACGATAATAAGTCGTTAACTAAAACGTCATTTTTATATATAACCATAGGTGCTGTTTGTGCACTTTCTAATTTTGGCTGTTTTCTTTCTTGTCCGTACACCCTATTATTTTGAACACTTGCAGGTAAAATTTCTACTTGGTCACTTAAAAGCGAAACGACATATTGAGCATCATTGTATCCAATAAAGGTAACTTCAATTTCAGGAAGAGAATTCAGACCGCTAGTAAAAGGTATATAAGAAAACTCTTGCAAAAATATAGACTCATTTGAAAACGAAAAAGCTGTAGTAGGCATATCTAGTATAGAATGTGTTTTTTCTATTAAAGCATTTTCAGATAATATTACCGTAATGTTTTCAACACTCTTAAAATGCTGTCCATACAATATAAGAGTAGATTCTTGCAGTTGGTATAAATCGCCTTGAATGTCTAAAGATATTTTAGGCGTAAGTAAGCTTGGATTTGGATTCACCGTAACTTCAGGAAACAAAATCGAAAAACTTTGAGAATTAATTCTAATAGGCAATGAACCAAGATCATAAACTCCGTCACTAAAAAAACGAAACGTACACACAATAACGGTCCCTTTTCTAGAGCTTCCATCTGATTGAGAAATAAACCCATCATTTTTTGTTAATGATACAAACTCCACATTACCAAAAAAACTGGTGTTTTGTATTTCAATTTCTGATGGATCAACATCTGCAATTTCAATTATAAAACTATTGTTTTCTGATACGGCAAAATCTCCTTGTTGCCTAAATTGCAATGGCTCAAATCCTTGAGTATAGGCTTTAGACAAAAACAAAAATGCATACAATAGTGTAAGAGTTTTTAAAAATCTATTATGTCGCTTTTTTCTGGTGCTACTTCTCTGCTTTTCCATTGGTTTCCTTCACTTTCTCTAATTAATGAAAACACCGCATCATCTACTCCTGACTCTGTTAGTTGTTCACTAACAGGGACTCTTTCTTGTATACTTTGCTGTTCATTAGTTATACCCTCTTTTAAGCTTAACTCTAAATTTATCTTTGCTTGAATGCTATCACTGTTAATTAATAATGCCCTTTTAAAACAATATGCTGCATCTGAATAATTTCCCTGTCTATGAAAAATAACGCCCTTATTGTACCACCGTGCAAAATCAAGGCCTTCTAGCACAGTTGGAGACATTTCGTTAATCTTTAAAAGACTGGCCTGCGATTCCCCTTGCATAAGGTACGTTGATGAAAGCCCAAATAGGCCGTATTGTAATAAATCGCTGTTTGAAGTTTCCTTTGCCCGTGTGGTTATTTCTAAAAATGATGCAACAGCTTTTTGGTAGTCTTGTTGACTCCAATAATAAGATCCTTGCAAAACTTCTGCCGAATCCTTAGTCCATCCACTACAACCACTTAGAATTGCACAATACAAAACAAGACTAAACAATGATATGCGTTTTAGTTTTGAAAACAAAAAAATCTTAGTGGGAACAAAGGAATATACACTAATACCTAATATAAAAAACACAAGTGCTAACCGTAAAAATACTGTATGTCTTTTTACGGTTTGAACTTCATATGCAGTTGTTGTTGAAGATGTTGTATAATACATTGAAGGTTTAATTTCATTTATAATTGTGTCAATAGAATTAGTATCTCGAGCCAATAAAAAATCGACATTATCTTGCAATGCGATAGATTGCAATGCTTCTTTTCGTAAAGCAGTTTGTACTTTCGTAACACCATCTCCTGCAAGCACTTCAGTTTCTCTCTCAGAGCCAAAGCCTACAAAAATAACGCGTGAGCCAAACTGGGTAGCTTTGTTAACAGCTTGTTCAAGTCCTTCTCCTGTGTCATCACCGTCACTTAGTACTACAATATACGAACTTCGCGCAGTTTGAGGAGGAAAGGATTCTATTGCAGTATCTATCCCTTTTGCCAAACTAGAACCAGGTGCAGAAAGCATTGCAGGTGATAAAGATTCAATAAGATTAGAAATTGAATAAAAATCTTCCGTCATGGGAACAGCCAAGTAGCCCTCTCCCTTAGTAATAATAGCTGAAAGTGAAACTCCTGGTAAAAAACGTATAAGTTCATTACTGAATTGTTTTGAATGTTCAAGCCTTGTAATAGAACTTCCTTCATAGGCATCGCTTGCATTCATGCTATAAGAGACATCAAACACAAAACTAACCGCACTCCCACTTGTTTGAATTGGAATGAGCTCTGTTCCCCATGACGGGCCAGCCAAAGCAATACAAATACTTATCCATGCAAGAGCCCAACATAAAACTCTACAAACAAGGCGCATCCTAATAGAACGAGACTTATTATTTTCACGTACTGTGTAATTACTGAGCATTGTTAGTAAAACCCTGGCATTGACAAAAACATACACTAATGCAGGAATTAAAAAAAGTAACAGCAATAAATAGGTTGGTTTTGCAAATTGAATACTCATAAAATCTCCCGTAGAAAAAGCCTTCTTAAAACCCATGCAAGAGCAAAAAGGATTGCAGACAAAAACAAAGGAACAGCATACAAAGATTCTTTTCTTTGTTTTATAGTGTAAACTTGCGATATGGTGCTTTCAAATCCAATGTTTTGTAAAGCTTGTGATAAAGAAGGCAGTGTTTCAACCGTATAATATGTTCCATCTGTTATTGATGCCAAAGACTGAAGCGAAGTATTATCAAACCCTGAATCTAAATAGCCCGAATACAATGTTCCAGTTACTGGATCTACATATTCTATAGGAACGGAACCCCTTGTTCCTATTCCAATTATATACAATGTAATTCCATAATCTTTAGCCAAAGAGGCAGCCGTTTGAGGATGAATTGAGCCAGAATTATTTTCACCATCTGTTAACAATACAATACTTTTTTTAGGAGCATACGTAGAAACAAGATGATACACACCTGTACTTATACCTAAGCCTAATGCAGTCTCATCTCCTAACTCACCTATTTTCATAGAATCTAGTCGAGTAAAAAAAGCGTTTTGATCCATAGTTGGAGGTACAAGCAACGCAGCTTCCGTTGCGCATGATACTAGTCCATAAGAGTTTGAATCATTTTGCATTACCAATAGTTTGATTGCTTGCTTTGCTGCATCTAATCGGGTCCCATTAGCTATATCCAATGCAGCCATAGAAGGGCTCACGTCTAAAACAAAAACTACATCGCTTGAACGTGAAGTGTATTTTTTTTCTTGTTCTATTGAGGTAGGTTCTGCAATGGCAAAAACAAGTAAAACATAGGCCAAACAAAAACAAATAGTCGAAATAATTCTTGCAACAGAGTTTACAGGATTTCTCCACTCAAAACCTTGCCCTTTCCAATCTTGCAGTGTTAACGGAAAAGAGGGTTTTGAAAACAAAGAACTCTTTAACAAAGCAAAATATACAGGGATTGCAATTAGTAGAAAAAAAGCAGACGGTTGATCAAACACTCTCATTATGCACCACCTTTGACATCTTGATCTGAATCATTTGCTTTTTCAAAAAACACAAAAGCTTTTTGGGCTCTTTCAATGAGGGTTTCACTTTCTTTCTTAGTTAAAGGAGCCTTTGATGTTTCAGCTCCTGCATAATGAAGAAAATCGCATCGAACACAAATTTCATATAAGTCTTGTAAAAAATCATTTGCAGTATTCGATACGGTACCTGCAAAGAGTGTGTCAAAAACAGAAAAAAAGCTACTAGTTGTTTCTGCAGTAAATCGGTGCAAAAAACGTCCTTCAAGATAATTTCTTATTATTGATGATAACCCTGCTGCAAAAACCTTAGCTTCAACTACCGAAGACTGCTTTGATAATAAAGAAAGTCCTTTAATAGCTTTTTTATAATTATTACTTGTTAATAATGATCCAAAACGATTATAAATCCATGCACGAATTAGATTAAAGCGGGTAATAAGTATTATTATAAAAATGCATAATGCAAAAATACAAAAAACAATGGCCACTAAAACATATGTTGTACCAGGAACTGTTACAGGCCCTAAGGGTCCTTGAATTTCTTTATTTGTCGTTTCATCCAAAATAGATGTAATTTGTATTTGAGGAATATCAATTAATACAGGCGGTATGTCTAAAGAAAAAACATCTGCTAAATTAAAGCTATCTATAGAAATATAACCAGATTGCCATGGTATAAAAACAATTTTTAAAATATAGCTATCTGCACTACGACTCAGCTCTATTGTCTTTATAGAATATGAGGAGTCTAAGTCTTCTTCAAGTGGAGATGTGTTCACAAAAGAAAGGGTGTCTGTAGTATCAAATACTATATCGCTATCTAATACAAAGGTTAATCGCAGCTCTGCCTCATCTCCAACATACACTTCTTTAGGAGTAACACTAATGTCCTGCGAAAAAAGTGAAAGGACACATGTAAACATGATAATACAAAAAATACTACACATTTTTAATTGACTATTCTTTTTGTGCATTATATATTTCTCCGTGTAGAAAAAAAGTGCACAAGTTCTTGTGTAGGATCTTGGCTCGTAGAAATAGTTAGTGTGCTCACACCTCTCTTGGTGCAAAAAGCATTCCAACGCTCAATATGCCTCTCATGATACGAGTTCCATTCTTGTTCAAAACTTGCAGAATTTGTTGGAAGTATTTTTTCTTTGTTTGTTTCGGGATCAAAAAAACTAATCGAGCCTACTTTTGGCAAACGAGAATCAGACTCATCTGTTATCCTTGTTGCAATTACATCATGTTTAGAAGCTAAGGCACAAAGAGCATCTTCATAACCACTTGTTCGGAAATCTGAAAATACTAAAACCATGCTTCGATTTTTTAATAGTTTTGAAGCACCTGTTAAAGCTTGTGTAAGAGAAGTACCGGTACTTTCGTGCGTTGGCCGTGTATCAAGTTTTGAAAAAAGCACCATAGCATGATCCTTTCCTGTTTTGGGGACACACGAAAACTCGGTTTCACCATCAAATAAAACTCCTCCAACAGGGCTAGAGTTTTGCAAAGCAGCAAAGAGCATTAACACAGCCGCTTCGGCTGCTGTTTCTAAACGTGTCTTTTTACCTATACCACTTTCCATAGATGCCGAGCGATCTACAACTAAAAAGACTATAAGCTCTTTATCTTCTTCAAATAACTTTATATACGGTTTTCCCATTCTTGCAGTAACATTCCAGTCAATAGAGCGAACATCATCACCATATAAATATTCTCTGCCTCCTGCATAATCCACACCCCTACCCCGATACATAGAGCGAAAATTACCAACATATAAACACTTGGCTATGGCCTTCGATACAAGATGTAAGCTTGAAGCCCTTTGTGATAGAGAATAAGTATTTTGTATTACACCATTTCTTTTTGCCATCTACATTCGCCTATTATGGAATTGGCATCAACGAAAGAATTTTTTCTATAAGGTCATCAACAATTACCCCATCTGCTGCTGCTTCATATGAAAGCACTAATCGGTGCCTTAAAACAGCAGGTGCAACACTCTTTATATCCTCTGGTAATACAAATGATCTTCCTTGAAAAAGAGCCTGTACTTTAGCACACTTAAAAAGGGCGATACTTGCACGGGGAGATGCTCCAAAAGAAACATACTGAAGCATATCCTGAGCATGTGAATCATGTTTTGAACTACCAGTGCGCTCTTTATTTGGACGAGTAACGGCAACAATTGAAACAATGTAGCGAACTAAATCATCACTGCATGTTACCTGATCACATAGTGCCCTGCATGCCCTAAGGGCATTTTCGGTAAAAACCTTGTTTACTGGAACACGCTCTATTTTGCCACCACTTTTTACAACTTGCTCTTCTTGCTCTATTGTTGGATATGTAAGTAATATTTTTAATAGAAACCTATCCAATTCTGCCTCAGGAAGATTATATGTTCCTTCTTGCTCTATTGGGTTTTGAGTTGCAAGAACAAAAAATGGATTGGGTAACTCATATGTATTTTCTCCAATAGTTACTTGTCCTTCGGCCATTGCCTCTAATAGTGCTGACTGAACTTTTGCAGGAGCACGATTGATTTCATCTGCAAGTAAAAGATTTGTAAATACAGGCCCCTTATGAGGTATAAACCTTCCAGTAGCTTGCTCATAAATCATTGTACCTGAAACATCTGCAGGAAGAAGATCTGGAGTAAATTGAATACGCTTAAAGTCAAAACCTGAAATATCTGAAAATGTTTTTACCATTAAGGTTTTTGCTAAGCCAGGCACCCCCTCAAGTAATACATGACCCCCAGCTATTAGTGCTGTTAAAATTCCATCGATTACATGAGTTTGACCAACCAACCTTTTAGCAATTTCTGAACGGCAATTATCAATAAGAGTTTTTGCCTTTTGAAAATCATCCATAAAATTATATTCCTTTCTAAATTATTATATTTTAGTATCTATATGCATTGACTGAATATACAACTTCGTTGTATTATAACATATCATGATACACGAATTAGCACAAGGTTTAAACACCTCACT
>CAYJIS010000045.1:0-15867 GCA_964370315.1 uncultured Treponemataceae bacterium | reverse complement strand
AAAATTTTTGTATTTTGTACTAATTACTGCTTGTTATAAAGTGGATTGTGGGGTAGAATTAACAAGGAATGCCAAGTTTAGAGAATCTTAAAAAATTTAGTCAAGATATTTCTCAGGTAGGTGATGAATTAAAGATTCGCCAAGAAAAGGGTTCAACATCTCCTGAGGTTCAAATACCTGCAAATGTTCCTCTTGAAGACGACTCATATGATTTTGAGTTTGGGTTACCTGAGGTCGAAAAAGATTATGAATTAGCAGGGGAAGAGTCAAATGATTCTGATGTTAGTTTAGAAGGTTCCTCTGAAGGAGCAATGAGTGCAGATGAATTAATTGCTTCTATTGCTGCAGGAAACCAAGCAGAAACGAGTGCAAGCAGTGAACCAGAAATGGATGCAGAAACTGCAGCCTTATTAAATAACCTAATTCCACAATCTAGTGAAGAAACATCCCAAGCAGAATTGCCTGCATTTAGTGGTGATATACCAAATTTAGATTCATTAATTGATCCTATAGTGGGCTCAGGTTCTGAGAGCTTTGGTATGGAAAATCCTCAAATGATTGATGACTTACAAGGCTTAGATTTTCCAGAAAGTTTTCAACAAGATACATCTTCTGCTGACATGGACTTAGGTGGCCTTGGAGATATTTCAGACTCAAGCATGGACTTAGGTGGCCTTGGAGATATTTCAGACTCAAGCATGGACTTAGGTGGACTAGGAGATCTTGGCGATATTGATAGCTTTAGTTTAGATACACCCCTAAATCTCGATGCAGGATTTGAAGATACACCTGCCCTTGAAATGCCTCAGCAAGGAGCTCTAAGCGATGAAATAGCAGTACAAGAATCTCCTCTAGATGATGATTTTTCTTCTGATGAACAAGGCTTAAGTTTAAATGATGATTTTTCGGGAACAGGTGGTTTTGACAGTATAGAAACATCTCCAGGTGACTTTGCTTTAGATTTAAATAATGATTTTTCTGATGCAATGAGTGATTTGGGTGTTGATGATAGTTCTTTTTCATCAGACTTTGAAGATACCAATTTTGAAATACCTGGATTTTCAGATGCTGATGCAGCAGAGTCTCGTACAGCTCCTCTTGGATTGATGCGAAAAAAAGATTCTGGAGGAGATTCAGAAAGAACTCATTTAACTGATACAGAATATGAATTATTTAAAACTAATTTACAAACGTATCCATTAAATCTTCGTCTTGCAGTAGATAAGGTTGTCATTAATGATGAATTTACTGACGCTGCAGTTATGGAAGTACTTTTCAAAATTGTAAAAAAAGTATCAGCACGAAAACTTGCAACACATCTAGAAAAAATGCTTAATATCTCTATTAGCGTTCCTCTAAACTATGAGCGACGGACTGTGGAACAATATGAAGCACATAAACTTTCTCTTGAATATCAACTTAAAAATAGAATTATTCCTGGTGCAGTGGCAGCGCTTGTGCTTGGGGCATTTGTATATATATTGTTTTATTTGAGTTCAACTTTTATTTACCGTCCAATTCGGGCAGAAATTTTATATAATGATGGGTATGCTCTCATTGAAAGCGAATTGTATGAACAGTCAGAAATAAAATTTAACGAAGCTATGTCCTATAAAGTAAAAAAAAGATGGTTTTTTAAGTATGCACAAGCCTATCGTGATAAGAATCAATTTGAAAGAGCACGTAATATGTACGAGCAACTCGTACTTCGGTTTGACTACGATAAAGAAGGCGCAATAGAATATGCTCGTATGGAATTGGATTACCTTGCCAATTATGAAAGAGCAGCTGAAATAACCAATCGCTATGTGTTAGATAATTATATTAACGATAAAGAAGCAATGCTCTTATTAGGTGATATTTACTTGGATTGGGCTTCATCGTTACCTGTGGGTTTAGAAAAAGAAGACAGATTTGAACAAGCTCGGCTTCAATATGCTACCTTAATTGATTTATATGGTGCTGCTGATTTATATCTATCACGAATGATGCGGTATTTTATTAGAACAGATAATCTGCGCGAAGTGCTACCTTTAAAAGAGTATTTCTTTTCAGAAAAGGATGTTAATCTTGAAGCCCAGGATTTAGTTGAAGTTGGCGGCTATTTACTCGAAAAAAGATATGGTTATATTCCACCTCAAGAAGAATACTTGAGAGCAAGTATTGAAAATTTACGTAGTGTTTTAGACTTAGCAATTGAAGTAGCCCCAACCATGCCAGAGGCTCATTATAATTTAGCGCAATACTTCGTGCATACCGATAATCATTCTCAAGCAATTATTGCATTACATAATGCGATAAACAATTTTGATTTAGCGCCAAGAAAAACGCATGAGAGAACCCTAAAGAATGTTAATGCGCATAGACTTTTGGGTGAAATATATACTTTTCAAGAAGAGTACTTATTAGCTGAAGAAGTCTTTGGGAATGGAATTAGACTGTTTGAAGACTCACAGCAAAATTCGGGTATAATTGGAAATACGAATATTGGTATGCTTTACAGTAATATGGCAGATATAGATTACTTTATTTCAGGTGACTTATCAGTAGCTCTTGAAAACTATTATAATTCGCTTGAAAACTTTAATGATACACCTTCTATTCGCTATAAAATTGGCTTTATTCAGTATGATGCGAAGAATTACACAGAAGCACTTAATTCATTTATTAAAACCGCAGATGAAGATTCAGCAGACAGGAACTTGCTTCTCGCCTTGGGAAATGTATTGTCAATTCGAGATGATGATTCTGCTGCGGCTGCACATTACGAAAGACTACTCGATACTTTGAACGCAGATCGAGACCGCTATGGAATTCTTTTTCCACAAGTGCGAGTTGACCATGCTGAAATAGTTGACCTTTACTTAAAAACTACAAACAATCTTGGGGTAACATTAGCGAGCTTAGCTGATAAAACGGGAAATACAGCATTGCAGTCAGAAGCTTTAGCACATTTTTCAGAGTCTCTTAGAGCTTGGGATGCTTTAACAAGAAATCAAGAAACGATGATACGACTAGAGGGAAGTAATCTTGCCGAACAAAATATTCGATATTTGTTATACCCAATAAGTGAGTTCGACCCTGCAATCTATGCATCAATTCCTCGAACATTGTTCGGTGAGGTGGGGTTAAAACAATCTTCGTTATTTTAGGAGAAAGATGAAACAGGCGAGTAATGATCGAAAATCTGGAATTATAATACAAAAAGAGGTGAATTATATTCGAAAAGAATTGGTTCGAAAGTCAATTCACCTTGCTGCTTGTTTTGTTCCTTCTTTATTGCTTATTGATAAAAACTTTGTTTTAATTTCATTAACTTCGGTTTTGGTATTATATTCAGTTGCAGAGTTCTTGCGAATAAAAGGAATACATATTGTACTTGTTTCCGCTTTAACTGAAGTTGCAGCGAGAAAAAGAGATGAAAATCATTTTGTACTTGGTCCAGTAACCCTAGCTGTAGGTGTTTTATTATCAATAATACTATTTGATGAAAAAATAGCGAGTATTTCAATCTATGCATTAGCATTTGGTGATGGGTTGGCAAGTTTGGCTGGTAGAATTTTTGGAAAACATTTAATTCCCTGTAGTGCAGGTAAGACTATAGAAGGTAGTGTTACCTGTTTTCTTGCGATACTTGTTTCAACCTATGTAATAACTAATGATATATGGCTTTCTTTGCTTATTGCCTTTGCAGGAACTATCATCGAAGTTTTACCAATAAAAGATTTTGATAATGTAATAATTCCTATTGTTCTAGGTTTTATAACGCAATTTTATTTCCACATATAATACGTATGTAAGTGTTTCAAAAAGCTAATGCTCCCAAAAACAATTAATAGCGTTCCCAAACAAAGAGAAAACAGTGTAGTACAGTCAAGAAGTAAAAGATACGCAATACATAGTAAGAAAAATGATATGCTTGCTTTTTTGTAATTTTTAAACTTTTTACTCGATGATGAAAGAAGCATAGTGCCCAAAGTAATGATAATAAAAATAATTCTGATTGTAGAGAACAATTGCTCAAATCCATAGGTAGCAGAAAAGCTTAAACCTATATTTGTAATATTCAGTGGTATAATGAGAGCAAAAATCAATGCAATCACAGATATAATTCCTATATATTTATCTGACTCTCTTGATGCGTCTCTGCTAGCAATTATTCCTTGGAATAAAATAGCAATCATTACTTGGATTTGGCCAAAAAAAACTGTTCTCGCTATTGTTCGAAAAAAAAGTGTGTAGCCGGTGTTAAGTGAAAAGATTGGAATGCCAAGACGAAATGTTTCTAGGAAAATCCCCAATAGCATTGCTGTATAAAAAAGAATTTCAGAAGATTTTGTTTTTTCAAATGTAAAGAATATTGTAAATCCAATTATTGGAACATATAATGAAAATATGCCTAATGAAATAATTGAATACAAAGATTTTTGTTCAAAGAGCGTGTTAAAAAAATTGATTGAACCCTCAGCTTGCAATGTTTGCAATATCTGAGAATCTAAAAATACTAATGAATAGATACTAGCCCCAATTAGGCATAAACTTGTTATAGCACTAAATGATGAAAACCACAATAGTATTCTATTTTGAGTAAAAAGTGTCATATGTATAGAGTACTCTTATTATAAATTTATGTAAAGACGTTTATGCAAAAAACCGATATATTAAATAGAGTTATGGTAATTTTTTTATTCTCATTGGGGGGATTTTATGGTAAAACGATTAGTAATGTTCTTTTTATGTATTAGTATTAGTGCCTTTATATTCGCAGGAGATGCTGCAGCCTTTGTTGACGAAGGTTTTTCAAGTGATGGTAAAACGTATGTTTTTGGGCAGTATGGAAGTACAGATAAAAATTGGCAGGGTTACGCAGAGATATATACGGTAGATATTGATGATAATGATTATGTTGATGGTGGTGTTTTTATTACACGAGCTTCTTCTGCTACTTCAGGTAAAAATGGTAAAACTCTGTATGATGCATTATCAGAAAAGCATTCAAGCTATCTAAATAGATTTTCATTACAAACGGTTGGAATTAATAATGTTTTATATCTAAAAAGTGCATCTAAGGATCCTTTGGAAAAAATAGTAATTCAAGACTTTGAAGTTGACACAAAAGATAGTTCACCTACATATCATATTACATTAACACCTTGGTTTTCAGGAAAGAATGCAAGCTCTCAGTCATCATTTTTTATTACTGTAGAAAAGTACAGTGATAAAAATGTATTGCTTGGAAAGCAAGTAATCGGAAATCCTGAAATCAAGCGAAAAGGCGTAATAGGTTATCAAATTGAAAAAATAATCCGGTCGCCTGATGGACAAAGTTTTATTTTTGTTGTTGAAAAAACAGTAGCAGATCAAAATGGGAATTCAATTCGATATATGGTAGAAACTCTTGTTGATGCCGATTTTAATGACTAAGTAATAAAAGCCATCGCTTAATGATGGCTTTTATTATGCATTTTTTAGCTTTCGAAAAAGCTGAAACACCTTTCTAGAATCTTCAGTTAGCACTCTTAAAAAAACAATATCATTTTCAAATTCTTGTTCTAACCACAAACTTTCAAGATACAATTCTTCTGCACCATGATTAAAAATATCTTCATTTTCGCATTCATTAGAGCTCATAGTTCCTTGTAAAAATGCATATTTGCCTGCAGCTATTGCATGGTAATTTTTAGTATCTATGACTTCTTGGTTTTTTATCGCGTACCCAACAAAATTTTTATGTAACAAAAATTTCTCTCTTTTAGGTTCGAGGTTGTTTTTTTCAATTCCGTTTATGTATGTCCACAAAAGTTCTGTTTTAACGGTATCTTTATTTTCACATTGTGTAAAAACAAGATCTTTGTATAAGCTTAAAGTTTTTAATGTAAAGTTCATATACTTTAATTATACAAAAAAAAAATAAAAAAGTCTTTTTATTTATGAAATTTCTGTAAAAATGAGTAAACTAGCGCAATAATACATATATATATTTAGGAGTATCAAATGAAAATAAAACTACGTGAAGTAATGCCGTTTGCTCTTACTGCGTTCTTTGTATCGATAGTGTGCTTGGTTTTGTCATGTGGGTCATGTACATTCACAAGTGAAGGTGTTTCAATTTTAACTGGAGACTATACTGCAACTACACTTGAGCACTTTACGTTAACAAGCGAGAACACTGCAATAATTACATTTTCAAAAAGTGTTGCTTTCCCGAGTCTTGAATACTATGTATTAGATAACCCGGTAAACAACAATACAAAACAAGCCTTGGATGTACAAGAGAATAATGCACATTATGTTGGCGTGGTGAACGTTAGAGATATTCAAAGTTTTGACAATGAATCATATCGTTATGAGCTTTCGTTTTCGCAAAACACCATACTTGATAAACAATATATTTTATCAGGTATTGTAAAAGATGTGTATGATAGCACATTGTCATTTACCATTGGTTTTAATGGATTTAATGCGAGAGTGCCTAAAATGATTTTTTCTGAAGTAAGTACTGAGTATTCAAATCCTAAAACTGAATTTGTTGAGTTTTACATTTTGGAAGACGGTAATTTATCCGGGATAATGTTACAGAGCGCTAGTGATGGTAGTGACGCTGATTATGTATTTCCTTCTGTAGAGGTAAAAAGAGGGGAGTATGTTGTTTTGCATATGAGAACTGTTGAAGAAGGTGCAGTAAATGAAACGGGATCTAATGTAAGTATGTCTGTTTCGGTTCAATCAAGTATAGAAGGAAGAGATTTATGGATAGAGGGAAAAGAAACTCGTCTGTCAAAAAATGATGTTCTTTTACTTCGTGAAAGATTGAATGGAGATTTGTTGGATGCCTTGTGCTATGTTGATGGGGTAAAAGAAATATGGCCAAAAGATGTAATGTTAGAGTATATAAAAGAAGCAACTGATGCAAACCTATGGAAAGGGGAACTTGATGTGGGTGAAGCCTGCAATGTAGAAAACATAACGGCAACAAGAACACTTAGCCGGCAAAATATAGAAGAGATACAATCTAACTTTGATTTGGGAAGTATTACGTTTGTAAATTCAAAAAAAGATTGGATTATTGTGGCAAGGAGTAATCTAACTCCCGGCAGAAAAAATTCTTCCAATCCCCATATAGAATAACATATATTTGATTTATTACGTCGATTGAGTGGAAATAATTCTTGCATTACATTTAAAGCAGGTATATAATTAAAATATGAAAAAAGCGCTTTATGTCAGTATGGTATTCATTGTGTTAAGCTTGAATGCATGGAGTCAAAATAATGTAAATGTAAACACTCAAGGACAAACGGAAAGGCCTAGTGTAGCTTTGGTTCTTTCTGGCGCAGGCCCACGAGGTTTTGCGCATATACCTCTAATTGAACTTATGGAAGAGTTGGGCATTCCAATTGACCTCGTAGTAGGGACAAGTTCTGGTGCAATAGTGGGTGGTCTTTATGGAGCTGGTTATTCAGGAAAAGAGATAGCACAAACTGTATTAGATATTGAATGGACAGATTTATTACAAGATTCTACAACTCATTTACTTTCAAATGCGCTTGGTTCTCATAGTACAACTACAAACCTCGTAAATGTAGGTTTAACGGGAGATTTAGCTTTAAACTTTGGGGGAGGGCTTTTGACCGGGCAATATGTTTATGCAAAGTTTAAATCGTTAACCGTAAAAATACCTTCATATATCGATTTTGATGACCTTCCAGTTCCATATAGAGCAACTGCAGTTGATTTGTTAACTGGTGAGCTTGTATTAATGGATGAAGGAGATTTAGCCGAGGCAATGCGTTCAAGTATGAGCCTGCCTGGTGCCTTTGAACCTTTTCCTGTTGATGGTCGCTATTATCTTGATGGATTTATACGGAACACACTTCCTGTCAGTGCCGTACGTGAAATGGGTTATGATATAATAATTGCAGTTGAAATATCCGACAAGATGCCAGAAGATGCTAGCTCTCTTAGTACTAATCCTATTTCTGTTATAAATCAAGTGTTAGCTTTACAGCAAGCGGTGGTTACAGCTGAAGAGCATAATTATGCCGACCTTGTTTTATTCCCTGACTTAACCGAATTTTCAGCAACTGATTATGCATTTTCTAAAGAAGTGTATGAAAAAGGAAAAATTGAAGCAGAAAAGTTTCGCGATGAATTGCTTGATATACGTTCAAAGATTTTTCCCAACACTACAAATAATGAAATCTCACACGAAGATGAGTCACAAATAAAACAAGTGGCTTTTTTCTCTGAAGATGGAAGTTTAAAATATCGAAATCGTGAATTTTATTCTGACTTACCATATTTTGAGGTAAATGATATAGTATTAAATAATGTATACTCGTATGATGAGCCTGTTATTCGTGTTGAATTTGAAAAAATAAAAGACAAGCCAATTACTCCTAATGTTATAGAAGATTTTTTAAGGCTAGCTTATGAAAAAAGTAATTATACATTACTTACTTCTAGAATACATATTGAAAATGATGAATCAACTTTAGAGTTAGATTTTTATCAAAAAGATTTTGAGAAGATACAAATTGGTTTAATGCAAACATTCGAAGGTACCATATCACAGAGTGCATCATGGGAGGTTACCACTTCTGCAACAATGCAATATCGTGATTTTTTAGGACTAGGTGGAGTTCTCTCACTACAAGCCGCTTTGTTAAGTAAATCAGGTTTAGAAGTTGTTCATATGCAACCTTTAAGTGATAAAATGTTTTTGCGTTCTACTATTAATGCATTTCAACTTTTTGATATAGAGCATTCAGGCTTTGGACAAACCCAAGTAAGGGACTCATATTTTCGGGAGGGTAATTTAGAGATTGCGTTCGGAGTCTTTTTCTCCAAAAAGCACAAAATGATGAATGAAATAGGATTGCACTGGATTGATTCAACACAATCTTCAACAATACTTGGTGATGGGGTGTTTAACGAAGATGATTTAAATATATCTTATGCATTTGATATTTTTACTCGGTACACTTTTAGCAATATCGATAGTGTATTATTTCCAACGCAAGGATTTTATAGTGATGTAAAATTATTAGGGGCGCTGCCCTTAGAAAAGGGAGCTGTTTTATTTGAAGTTTTAAGTATCGACTCACTAGCGGCCTTTGAAATAAATGAAAACTATAGCATAGTTTTAAATGGTTTTGTAGGGACAAATATATCACAGGGTTTGAATGCTAAGCCTGACCTTATAACAAAATACGGTTTTACTACGTATGACAGAACGTATTTTCCGCATGTTATGCAAAGATATTTATATGGGATCCACAAGCTTGCATTAAAAGTTGATTTTCAGTACACACCAGAAAACGCTCTTACTGTATTGGGAGGGCAACTGTTTTTAGGTGCAGGCGGCGCAATTGGAAACGTTTGGGGAAATTATGATGATATCTTACACGGTAATGATATTGAATGGCAAACATCTGCTTTTACTGGTGTTCAAATAACTGAGGCTATTGGTATGATGCTACGTGCTGGGGCAGGGCATTATGATAAGCAAGTGGAACCTTTTATTTCATTTGATTTTATTGTTAAATATTATTAAAAAGGAATTAAACAAAATAACGAAAAAAAACATACTTGCTCAAATATGGTCTATTTTGTATACTATTCTTATGAAAAAACATTTTTTAGTGTTATTAATTGTGGCTTGTTTTGAAACAACAGGTTTTTCTCAACAATACACTGAAGCTATTCGACCATCTGACATTGAAAATTCTCCTCGTCCAACAGTGGCACTCGTTTTAGCAGGTGGTGGTGCTCGTGGGTTTGCACACATACCAGTAATAGAGATAATTGAAGAACTGGGGATTCCTGTTGATATGGTAATAGGAACTAGCGCCGGTGCTATAATTGGGGGGTTGTATAGCTCCGGATATTCTTCTCAAGAAATTGCAGACACACTGCTTGATTTAAATTGGGTTTCACTATTTCAAGATTCTACAACAAAATCATTCGAAAGTGCCTTGTATGACCATAGCATGGAAGCTGCACTAGTTAATTTACCTTTAAATAATAATTTATCATTAAACTTAGGTAGAGGTCTTTTAACAGGCCAAAATGTGTATGAACTTTTTAAATCATTAACAATAAAAGTTCCGTCTTATGTTCACTTTGATAGTCTTATTACTCCGTTTCGTGCGACAGCTGTAGACTTGTTAACAGGAGAAATGGTCGTAATACAGCAAGGAGATATAGCAGAAGCTATCCGTGCTAGTATGAGTATTCCTGCTGTTTTTGAACCATACAAAATTGATGGGCGCTATTATATGGATGGATTTACTCGGAATAACATGCCTGTTCAAGTTGCACATGAAATGGGTTATGATATAATTATAGCGGTAGATTTAACAGAGCCCCTAACCTATAATGTAAACGACTTTGATTCTAATCCACTTGTTGTTTTAAACCAGGTAACTGCATTGCAACAACAAGTAGTTGTAGATCAAGAATATGAGCTTGCAAATTTAGTTATAAGTCCCGATATTTATGAATTTGGACAAATTGACTACGAAAAGGCAAAGCAAATATATAACAAGGGAAAGGTAGAAGTAGAACAGTATAGACAAGCGCTTATAGAATTACGCTCTGAGATTTTTCCAGAGTTTGATGAAAATAAGGTTTTACAAAATTCAAATTATGAACAACAAGAGACAGAAATGTCTCATTCATTTACCTATGTAGATGATACAAAAAACATTCCATATCAAAGAATAGAAAACTATCAATCCCTTCAAAATATAAGTGTAGATTCAATTGAGCTGATAAATCATTTAAGTATTGATGAAAAATATATATTAGAAGAATTTGAGTCGATAAAAAATATCGCATTAACTGATGTTGTAATGGGTGATTTTTTACACTCTATATACAATATTGGCCACTATGTTATGGTGAGTGCTCGAATAGATATTCGAAAAGGAACAAAAAAACTTGTTTTAGAATTTGTACAAAAATCACAAGATCAAGTAGTATTATCTTTGGGAGCAAATTTTGAAGGTACGTTGTATGACACTACGAGTGCAACACTTAATCTTTCTACAGCACTTCAGTTTCGAGGTTTGGGTAATAAAGATTCAATTTTATCTATAAAGGGAAACTTTATAAATAATACAGGGATTGATTTTTTGTATTTTCAACCGCTTAATGATAAAGTGTTTTTAAGTACAAAAGCTGAGGCAAATAATCATGTTGATTTTGTTAGCTCTGGATGGAATAATCATGATGTATTTGGTTCCCAATTACGGATGGCAGATTTATTATTTGGCGTAGGGATATTCTTTTCTGAAAAACATAAGCTATTTAATGAAATAGGATTACATTGGTATGACTCAAGCCACATTTATGAATCGAGCTTATCACAATTTGAAACTGCAGATTCAGTTCAAATTAATTTTACCGCAGATGCCAGTTTACGTTATACCTTTGATACATTAAATTATCATGCATTTCCAACAAGAGGTTATTACAATGATTTAAAGGGTGTAGTTGGACTCCCTTTGGGAAATGATGCTGCACCTATATTTTTTGATGTCGTTTCAAACGATTTTTTAACTGCATTACCAATAGCAAACAATACCAGCTTAATCGTAAGTAGCTTTATTGGAACAAACATAACGCAAGAATTAGCTTTAATTCCAAGTATAATTTCCAAATACGGGTTTTCTACATATGACAGAAGTTTTTTTCCGCAGATAACTGCACGAAATGTTTTTGGGATTCATAAGGGCGCAATCAAAATAGATTTTCAGTTTATGTTACCCGGTCAATTAACTCTTATTGGTGGTCAGCCTTTTATTGGTATTACTGGTGCAACTGGAAATGTTTGGGATAGTTATGAAAGCTTATTACGCTTTAACAGAAGCTTAGAGTGGCAAACATCTGCCTTTTTTGGAATTAGACTAAAGGATTCAATTGGTGTAAAATTTCGAGTTGGTGCTGGTAGCTTAGATAGCATAAGTGCTCCCTTTATTGCGGTGGATTTTTTTACAAAGTATTAATTAAAAATAGAGGGTATATTATGACTAGTGATACTATTATACAATTTAAAAATGTTACATTTGCCTATTCGAGTGAAGATGAAGAAAATAAAAAAAATATTTTTCAGAATTTTAGTGCAAACTTACCTGGTGGCTTTGTGTGTTTAATAGGGCCAAATGCAAGTGGCAAGTCTACCTTTATGTTATTGGCATCAGGCAGACTAAAAGCGCAGAAGGGAATTATAACCCTTTTTAATGAAGACATCGTGTCAAAGACAGAAGACGACAGGAATTTATGTGCATCAATGATATATCAAAACATGGAATTTGAAACAACTGATGTAACGGGAAGTGTGCTAGAGACAGTATGTATAAATGGATTAAGCGACTTAAAAGAACAAGATTCAATATTACAAGATGTAAAAAAGGTCTTTGAACTTGATGCTTTTTTGATGCGCCCATTAAATGCATTATCTAAAGGAGAGATGCAAAGAACTCTTTTAGCCTTTTCTGTATTGTATGGTTCACGTTCTCTTTTTATGGACGAGCCCCTTTTTGCAATGGAGAAATATCAAAAAGAAAAGGCACTTGAATACTTAAAGGATTATAGCACAAAAAAAAGTGTGCCTATCTATGTATCTTTACATGAACTAGAATTAAGCCGAAAGTATGCAGATAGTATTTTGTTGTTTTATCCAAATCGAGATATTGATTTTGGAAGTGCTGATGAGGTTTTAACAAAAGAATCATTAGAAAAATCATATGGGATTCCAGTAACGATGCTTAAAGATGCTGAATCTTTAAATAGAAAAATTTTAATGGAGCAACAATCACTGAATAATCTATAAGCTTTTGAAGTATGTCAAAAAAAAGGTTGTTTCCTTATCAGAAATAAAGAAACAACCAATTATTTAAAATTCGAGGTAGCAAGTATTATTTTTTACTAGGGCTTACTTGATAGATTTCATCTTTTACATACCTTTTATACATTGTGTCTGTAACGCCATTTTCTTTAATGATTTCAGAGTAAAATTTCCCACTTTTTTTTATGGTTCGTTTTTGCGTTTCATAATCAATGTGAACAATACCAAAACGAGGTTCTTCACCTTCTGCCCATTCAAAATTATCCATAAAAGACCAGTGATAAAATCGTTCAAACGGAAGCTTTGATTCACTAATAACTTTTAAATGTTCGTATATATACTTGCTTCTAAAAGTGTCATTATTATCACAAGTGCCATTTTCAGTTACCCAAATAGGGGCTGCATATTTATTATATAACTCTTCACTTAATTCAACTATGCCTTGAGGGTATATTTCCCAACCAAGATCATTAATTGGTGCGTTTTCAAATACAGCTTGTTTTCCTGTTACAATTGCATCACGTGTATAATAATTGAGGCCAATAAAATCATAAAAACGTCCTTGCTCTATATGGATATTTGAAACCATTCTAGGAAGCTTGTTTACAGGCCAACTTGTTTTTCCTGTCATCATTGCGCATGTTAAAGCGTCTTGAAATGAGTATTTCATAAATGCATTTGAAGCTTTGTGTAAAGGATTCCATGCTGTATGAGGCTTAAATACTCTCATGTGATTTGCAAAACTTACCCGGGTGCTTTTTGGTGCAAAGCCATTTTCTTGTCTTATTTTATGAATAGTTTTATATGCTGAAATGTGACAAGCACAAAGATTTGTATAAACCTTTGAAAGTTGAATAATGTTTGCTTTTTTTCCAGGGGGCCATGTTCCAAAAATATATCCATTTACCGCATATACATTAGGCTCATTTATTGTTATCCAATCACTGACTAAATCGAACAGACTTTCTACCGTATAGCGTATAAAATCGAGAAATATTTCAGGAGAATCTTCATGAGCAAATGCACCCATGTTTTCAAACCATGTTGGATTTGTAAAATGGTGTAATGTTACTAAGGGTTGAATGCCTTTATCTAAGAGTTGTTTAATTTCATCTCGATAGTGTTTAATAACTTTTTTATCAAAAACACCTTGCTGTGGTTCTATGCGACTCCATTCTAATCCAAGTCTATAAATCTGCATTCCCATTTTTGACATTAGGGCTGTATCAGCTTTAACACGGTTATAGTGGTCAGCTCCTCTTAGTGGACTTGTTCCGTCTGCAATATGAGATGAATCTTTAGCCCATTCATACCAACTATTGTTTGTATCTCCGCCTTCAATCTGTGTCGCTGCTGTCGCTGTTCCCAATAGCAGGTTCTTCTTGAGTTTGAATTTCATGTTTACTCCTAATATTGTCTTCAAGTATTACGGCTGCAATTATTATAATTGCGCGTAGAATGTGTGGAAGGTATTGACTGATTCCAATATATGCCGAAGAGTATACCATTGCAACATATAAAAATGATCCTAAGAATATACCCCTAAATGATCCTTTAGAACCATTTAAAGAAAATCCTCCAATAAAACAAATTGCCAGCGCATCAAAGGTTATGCCAAATCCTAGCTGTGGCGATGCAGAGCCACTTCTTGCAGCAAGTAAAATTCCACCTAAAGAAAAAAGAGCTGTAGATATTCCAAACATGTGCATAAGGCTCTTTTTAGAAATCTCTTTTTCACTTCTTTTTATCTTAGGGCAAATCTCGCTATGGTTGTAACGAAGATTCAGCCTGACTCCAATAACAGCAATTAAAGCAATAATAACCGAAAAGGGAATAGAAAAGGTAGGGCCTGTGCCTATATATCCAACCCCTATCTGTGTAAATTGATTTGAAAAGCCTGTAATTTCTGCTGAGTAGTTTTCAGTGTTTGTTGTAAAAATATAGCCTAATCCTAAAAAAAAGGATGAAATGCCTAGTGTAAATATCCATGATGCCATTTTTATCTTATCAATTAAATAACCAAGTGCTCTACCTAAGAAGTAAAATAGAACTATAATAATTGGAACAACAATAAGGGCTGGTATTGTTGGTAAAAACGATAGTATTCGATTTGCAGTATCAGTTCTTTGTACAAAAATGCCGGCCAGTATGCCTGCTAAAGCTGAAAGGGTTCCTGCAGAGAAATTAATGTATGCAGAATACATACATATTGCCATCGCAGAACTTATAACAAGCATTGGTGCACTGTCAGATAATATATTGCGTAGATTTCTAAATGTAAATAAGCTAGGTTCAATTATAAAAAATATAGCTATAAATAACAGTAATATGCTACCTATTGAATATTTAATAACAAATTCTTTAAAATTTTGTGAGATTGTTTTTTTCATGTTGTCCTTCTGGTTTATATAATGCCATATACTGACAAATTATGGTGAGTACATTATGGCACTATTTTTAAACGTTTTCAAGTACTGATTTGAAAATTTCAAGACCTTTTTTAACTTCTTTTTCAGTTATTACAAGTGGAGTTAAAAAACGAATAGTATTTACACCTGCGGTTGAAACACATAATCCATTTTCAATACATTTAGATTGTACCATCGAAGCCGATTGTTGTATATCAATGCCAATCATTAATCCTTTTCCTCGAATGTCGTTAATATTTGTAAGATTCCATGAAGAAATTATACTTTTAATATTGTTTCCTGTTTTTATAACATTGTGTAAAAAATCTTTATTATGAACCTCTTCTAGGACGAGGTTCGCAGCAGCACATACAAGTGGATTTCCTCCAAAAGTAGATTGGTGATCACCTGCAATGAAAGTGTCTTTTACACAACCTCTATACATACAAGCCCCCATTGGTAGTCCACCTGCAATACCCTTAGCTAGGGTTACAATTTCTGCATCAATCTCTAAGGTATCGCTCGCTAGAAAAGACCCTGTTCTGCCAATGCCAGTTTGAACCTCGTCTGCAATTATTACAGCCCCAACTGAACGTGCTAAACGTG
>CAYJIS010000044.1:0-16024 GCA_964370315.1 uncultured Treponemataceae bacterium | reverse complement strand
TAATGCTTCTTGTACAACTAACTGTTTAGCTCCTTTAGCTAAAGTTATCAATGATTCTTTTGGAATCAAACGTGGTCTTATGACAACAGTACACGCAGCTACTGCTACACAAAAAGTAGTTGATGCTCCTTCTTCAAAAGACTGGAGAGGTGGACGTGGTATTTTAGAAAACATCATTCCATCATCAACAGGTGCTGCAAAAGCTGTAGGTGTTGTTCTTCCTGAACTTAATGGAAAACTTACAGGTATGGCATTCCGCGTACCTACTTCAGATGTTTCTGTTGTTGACTTAACTGTTGAATTAAACAAAGAAGCTTCATATGATGAAATCTGTAAAGCAGTTAAAGCTGCTTCAGAAGGCGAATTAAAAGGTGTACTTGGTTACACTGAAGATACACTTGTTTCAACTGACTTCCGTGGTGAAGCAAGAACTTCTGTTTTTGATGCAAAAGCAGGTATTGCTCTTGATAGCACATTTGTTAAACTTGTTTCTTGGTATGACAATGAAATGGGTTACTCAAACAAAGTTTGTGAAATGTGTAAAGTTGTAGCAAAATAATTATTAATTGACTTCTTGTCAATTTTTAATAGCGAGTGTTACTATGTAAAACTCGTGTAGTATTTGATTAGAGTGCCTTTTATGGCACTCTTTTTAGTTTTAAAGATTAGATGCAGTTCTGTTAATTTTTAATAGCGATTTTAAGTTTGTCGAGACAAAGGTCGTACAGCTCTGTTCTCTAAGAAAAAGAGCAAAGGTAAAAAATGAGGCCATGACGAACGACCTTTGTAAGGGGATGTCTTTTGACTGTCTTTATTATATATAAGCAGCATAACTTGAATTATATATAATAAAATGTTATATTATTTCTATAGGATTAGTTGAGAACAAGGGGTAAATAAGTATGAAGATAAAATCAATTATTGGTGGGTGTACGATTATACTATTATTGAGTGTTGTATTTTTTTCATGTGGAAATATTTGGCAGGTTCAAGGTGGTGCCGATATTACAATGCAAATCGATTTACAAGAATTAGCGGGCACAAAAGCTTCAGATTTAGAAGTTTCACGAAGTATACAATATTCTTCTGATGGTGCAATACCATCTCCAATTGATGATGAAACTGACGGAAGTGTTTTTCCTTTTATAGAAGGAGACAGAATAACCGTTACTCTTTATAATGCTAATTCGCCGTCGCAAAGTCAAATTGCAAGTCGTAGTATTTTTATAGAAGAAAGTGCACATTCGCTTAATACTAGCGTTACATTTGGAAAAATTCCTTTGAATACTAAGCTATATGCTACGATTGTTATTGAACGAAACCAAAGTAATACTTGGTTGCGAGTATTTGAGTCAAGGTCTGAAACACTAACCGTATCAGGTAAGCAATTAGAAGTTCCAACATATCCAAATGTTGCCTTTTTATCATACATCCCAGGCGCAAACCCAAATATAACAAAAAATGCAGGTTTAACATCCTCAAATCCAGCCTCAACTTTTGAAGATGCAATTAACATTCTTAAAAAAACCGGCTCCTTTTTACCCGGTGCTACAATATATGTTACTAACTCTATTGTATTAGAAGATGACTCAAATGACCTTGGTATAGATGCACCAGATGGTGGTCGTTTAGTAGATTTACAAGGATTAACTATAAGAAGGCTTGAGCCAAACTATTCAATTTTTACGGTTAAAAACGGCAAAAACCTAACTATACAAGGTGGTATACTTGAAGGTGATGATTTTTCTTCGGCACCACTTGTCACTGTAGAAGGAGATAATTCAAGTGTATTATTAACAGGTGGCGTTGTATTACAAAATAATTATGCTACAGGGGTTTCAGCAGGTGTTGATGTTCGTAGTAGTGCGAAATTAATTATGAATAATGCTACGATTAGAAACAATCTTGTCTATACACCTGCCGATACAGCAGGTGTGAGCCTTGAAGATGATACAATCCTAGAATTAGCAGGCGGGAGCATTACTATTGCAGGGAATACAAATCATGACCGCATGGATTCTAATGTTAGGTTTTATCCTGGACTTGAGGTAGGGAATGTTGATACTTTTCCTGTGCAAGTTACAAATACCCTACACGCAAGTAGCTCTATTGGTTTATCAATAAATACGAGCGCTGAGAGCGTTGTTGTAGTGGGAAATGGAGCTAAGGCAAATATTAATAACTTTTTTTCTGATGAGAGAAGACCTATTGAATATGATGTGGACGGTAACATTGTTTTAAAAGATTTTAAAAGACTCTATATAGGTGGGGCTACTGCTTCAGACGCAAACAGTGGATTAACACTACAAGATCCTATTAAAAGCTTTCCTAAGGCAGTTGAAATCCTTAATGGACAACCAGGATTTGTTTATATTGCTGGGACAATTACTGTAACAGGAAAAGAAACATGGGCTTTAGATGAAAACCAAAATGTATACTTTGACTATGATCATGAGTATCTTGGAGAAGATGCTCCCATTTCTGCTGATTTTATCATGGTAGATGTAAAAGAAGGAGCACATCTTACTATGGAAAATATAAGACTCGGGGGAGGTACTACTTATAATGACGCAACAATAAAAGTACAAGGATTATTAGCATTAAAAGGCAATATAGAAATTCATGATAATCCAGCATCAGAGAGAGATAATAAATTTGTTATGGGTGCTATCGAACTTATAGATAATGGTAAGCTGGAAATATATTCAGGACATATACATCTAAATAATGGTATTCGATATACTTTGCCAGAGAACGGCGAGAGTAGTCCTATTTCTATTAAGGGAGTTCTTGATGAAGAGAGTATAATTAATCTCTATTTCTTTTCGAAACCAATGCTAGGTGATATATTAGTAGAAAAAGGATCAAATAGTGCTATAAACACTGACATTTTTACTCTTTATGTATATGGTAGTGGGAGGCAAGGATTTGAACTTGATAAAAATGGGAACCTTGTGTATTTAGAGTTAAAGGATGAGGTTTATATTGATGGTGTAAATGGGGTCGACACAAATTATGGTGGTATAACGGATCCTGTTAAATCTTTTGAACGAGCAAGTCTCTTAAGTGCAAGTGATGCCACCATAAAGGTATCTAATACTATTACAATAAAAGGGACTGAATCTTGGGATTATGGTAAGGAGCTTACAATTTTGCGAGGCGAAGATTTTGCTGACTCTCTCATTAATGTTCCAAGTGGAGCAACGTTACTTTTCCCATGGAATGGCTCAGATATTATCATTGATGGTAACTCCACTAATATTGAAGCTACTGCACCTCTTATTACCATTAACAAAGGTGGTGAAGCTATTTTTGAAGAGGACCATGGGGCTATTTTGCAAAACAATAAAAATAACAATGGTGCAGGAGCAATTTTAGTTAACGGTGGAAGATTAACTATTAAAGAAGAGGGTGTCTATCTTTCAAAATATTTAATAACGAATAATACTTCTGCAGATGGGTTTGCCGCCGTTACTATTCAAAACAATGCATATACGGTTCTTGATGGTGCTACAATTATTAGTAATACTGGTGGTGGTGTGCATGTATCATCTAATAGTATATTAATTCTCAAAGGTAACACTATTGTTCAAACAAACCTAACCTCTGGGGGAGTAAGAAAGAATATCAGTTTTGAAGAAAGCCAAAATGCACAGTCACATGGCATATTCCTTGGCGGACAGCTTACACAGTCAGATTCAAATATTATTGGCATTACGTTGCCTCCTGCATTACCCGCTGGTACAGTAGTAATAAAAAACTTGATAGGCTCTGGTTACCTTATGTCACAAGATGATGCAAATAAATTTTTTAGAGATGACGGTGAAAATAACTTTAATTATATCGCCGAAGACGGAGAGCTTTCAATTTAAATACAATAAAAGCGATTATTAGAAAAACTTGTAAAAGCCCCTTCGTATGTACAAATATAAGGGGGCTTTTTTTATAAAAAGTGCAAATTTACTTGAATTTTAATGTTAGTTATATTATATTATGTGATACTAATGCACAAAGTAAAAAAATGTGTATTTGAGTGCATTATGCCGATACTTAGATATAGGAGTTTTATATGATAAAAACTAGTATAGTTGTACTTTCAATGATTTTTATAATCGGGTGTAAATCGCCAATTTCAGAGTTACCTACAGGGAGTATCCCAGAGGACGATAATCAAAATATTGAAACACCATATGTTCCACCTAATGGTTACGTTGGAGATGGGGGAGAAACAGACATTAGTATTGCTGTTGAAAAAACAGTGTTGAATGTTGTAGTAAGTGATTCTTCAAAAAAACTAACACTTCACACATACGAAAATGAACAATGGACTGAAATTGCCGAAGGTTCAACAATTGTTAATACTGATGCTATTAATCCAATTGATGTAGTATATGCAAATAATAAAATATATATGGCATTTAGTGATGCTAATGATAATGGGCGACTACGATTCCAGGTTTTTAATGGTACAAGTTGGGATGATGTTTTAGGAGAAAAATTTTTAACAACACATTCAGCACTTTCAATTAGTTTAGTAGTAGTAGACAAAGATATTTATTTAGCCTATAGCGATTGGGTAAGCTCAAAGAGAGTTTTAACAGTAAAAAAATACGATACAGTAAAAAAAGAATTAAGTTCACTGCCTGTCATAAATGAAGAAGCCGCAAATATTCAAATTATTGATGTTGATGGTGTTCTTCATGTAGTTTTTAAGGATAAAAATAGTCAAGGACGTGCTTTTAAACTTGGGGAAGTTGAAAATACGGCTAAATGGGTTGGGATTTGGAATAGTGGAACAACAATAGGACTTGTAGATACAAATTGGAGACAAATTTCAGATATCAATATAGCTAATATTGACTCAACTGCTCATGTAGCATATGTAGCCAGTGACGGTTTGCAGATTAAAAAATTTGATGGCACGAGTTGGGTATTAGCAGTCCCAAAACTTGTAGAAAAAAGCGTGAATGATATGCGTTTTATACAATTTGACAACACAATGTATATTGCATACGCAGATTCGAATGAGCGAAATCGATTGCGAGTTAAATATCTTACTGAGACAAATGAGTGGTTTGATGTAGATTATGATAAACCATTTTTATCAGAAGGTGAGGCATCATACATTGATATGGAATATAAAAACGGTATTTTGTATGTAGTATTTTTAGATACATTATTAGATGGCTCCAAGCGAGTTGTTGCCGCCTCTTTTGAAATAGACTAATTTATAAAGCCAACAGATTTTCCTGTTGGCTTTTTTTTGTGCTCCCTCTTGCCCGCAAGCTATAAATAGAGTATTATAAAGATATGAATTTAAATGAGGTTAGTATTCCGATTGTACCGGAAGTAATTGAAATTGGAGATGAATTTCCAATATTACTCGACAATATTTATTCTCAGGATGATTCACCAATTTTACATTTACATGCCCATAGTTGTTTGGAAATAGGATATTGTATTTCTGGAGATGGGTTTTTTAATATCGAAAATACGCATTTTTCTTTTTCGAAAGGGGATGTTGTACTTATATCACCAAATACAGTACATTTTGCTCAATCAACTACCGGAACAAATAGTGTTTGGCAATATGCCTTCTTTGATTTAGAAACCTTGTTTGCAAAGTATTTTCCACATGCATTGAACACAGGTTTGGCAGATATTTTTAGACGGCACTTTGGAAACCTCTATAGCTCAGATGATTTTCCAATAATTAATACATTAATACACACGATAATTGGAGAAATGAAAGAGAAAAGAGATTATTATGAAATGAAAATTGTTTCTCTTTTATTAGAATTAACAGTACACTTAAATAGACGCTCTGATGAGTTAGTTCCAACATTTTTTACAAAAACAGACCCAATGAATTCTGCTGTATATCAATTAATACCAGCTGTGTTATTGATTCAAAATAATTATACAATTGAAGTTTGCATAAAAGAGCTAGCAGAAGCTTGTCACATGAGTTTGCGCTCCTTTTTAAGGTATTTTAAGAAAATTTACAATTCAACCCCATATGATTATGTATTAAATTTACGTTTGTCGATGATCTGCAAAGACTTAAAAGATACTGATTTATCAATAAACTACATATCAGATAAGCATGGATTTTCTTCACTTTCCAGTTTTAATAGACAATTTAAGAAAAAATACTCTCTTTCACCTTCAGATTGGCGAAAAAAAAGTCAAAAAACATAATTTTTTTCTTCTTGGCATTATATGCATAGTTTTTGTCATTTTTTACAAACATGTTATCGTTTTTTACCAGTATAGTGCAATATAATATTTTTGGAGGAAAAAATGAAAAAAATTGTTTTTATGTTGCTTGCTTTGATGAGCGTATTCTTTGTAGTGTCTTGTTCTGGGGGCACAACGGATAGTGATTCTACTGTTTTGACAGTATGGATTGGAGGAGAGCCTGGAACTGTTAATGGGTACTCAGAGCTTTTTGCACAGTTTGATGAGCAAAACCCCGATGTAGAAGTAGAAGTAGTTTTTATTGGCGATGAGTTAACAAATCCTACTTTAGTACCTTCTTTAGCAAGTGGTGAAGGTCCAGATGTATTTTCTTATGGAACAGGACCTGGACAACCTGCAACCATCATTTCTAGTGGCTTAGTTTTATCACTAAATGATTATGCAGAACAATATGGTTGGTTTGATATTATTCCTGAAGGTGTTGTAAATTATACTTCTTCAAATGGAAAATTATGGTCAATTGGTGATGAAGTTGAAACAACTATGATGTTTTACAACAAAGAAATCTTTGAAGAAGTTGGTATATCAGTTCCTACAACTGAACAAGAGTTCTTTGCCGCTTTAGATGCATTGGTTCAAGCTGGTTATAATACACCAATAGGTATTGGTGGCGCTGATCGATGGCCAATCTCCCACTGGCAGTCTATGTTGTTTGGAAACTTTGCAGGTCCTGAAGTTATTGATAATGTTATGTTTGGAAACGGTTCTTGGACAGAACCAGAATTTGTACAAGCTGCAGAGTTTCTTCAAAACTTAAGTTTAAATGGATACTTAGGTGCTACTCCTAATGCACAAGGGTATGCAGAAACTATGGATAGTTTTTGGGCAGGCGAATATCCTATGACATATACAGGACCTTGGGTAATTTCAGATGCACTAGCTAAACTAGGTGATGATATTGAAAACTTTAGTGTATTTATTCTTCCTGCAATGAATGCAGAAGGTAAGGTATATCCAACAGAAGATATTGGACGTGGTTGGTATATTAACGCAAGTAGTCCTAATCCAGACTTAGCTGCAGAGTTCTTAAATTTTGTACATATGACGGATTCATCTCGCGCTCTTTTACTTGAAACAGGCACAAGCTGGCCAGTAGGTCCCGTAAGTGAAGTTTTAGAAACTATAGACTTACCTAAACTTAGAGAAGAAATGGCAGTCTTAGCAGATGAATATCGAGCTAATGGTACAGTTCATGCCTTTTTGGATACAGTACAGCCTGCTCGTACCACAGAGGCTACATACAATGGTCTTCAAGGTCTTATAAGTGGAGATTTAACACCACTACAATTTTGTGAAGCAATTCAAGCTGCATGGGAAATGGATAAGGCAGAAGGTCTTATTATGGTAGAAGGTGGAGTTGACCGCTAAACGCATATATACAAGCATCTGTAGGTGCTTGTATTATTCGCATTTTTTTAGCGGTTTTGTAAAATAATGTACAAAGCCGCTAAATTTTTATGTAATGTTTTCTTAGCATACTCAAAGGAGAGGGTTATGAAACGAAGCGGTTCAATAAAAGAAATGTGGTACACGCCATATGTTATGTTATTACCAGCTTTTATTATATATACTTGGATAGTTGTAAAACCAATCGTTGAAGTATTTTTATTAAGTTTTCAAAAGTGGAATGGTATTCCTCAAGTTGCAAAGGAGTTTGTAGGCTTTACAAACTATCAAAGAATTTTTTCAAATCCATTTTTTTATAAGGCATTTGGAAATACAATTATTTGGGTAATCCTTATTGTATTTTTTACGGTCACAATTGGATTCATTGTTGCGTATTTACTTTCGCAAGATATTAAAGGAAGAACAATTTTTCAAACAGTGTACTTTCTTCCAGTTTTACAAGCTTTTATGTCTACAGCAGTTATATGGAGATGGATCTATCAGCCTAATGGCGCACTAAATTCTATCTTGTCTATGATAACAGGAGGCGAAGTAAGTATTGGTTATCTTGGAGATAGTCAATTAGCCTTAGGCTCTCTTGCTGCTGCTCATATTTGGAGTCAAATTGGGATGAGTATAGTTCTTTTTTTAACAGGTTTGCAAACAATCGATAAGTCGCTGTATGAAGCGGCAGATATAGATGGTGCAGGATTTTGGCAAAAGTTTAGATTTATCGTAATTCCGAGTATGGTAAGCACAACTGCAACCGTAGTTATATTAATGATGACAGGTGCAGCAAAGTCATTTGATATTATTAGAGCTACTACGGATGGTGGACCAAATGGTGCAACTGAAATCTTAGCTACCTTAACGTATAAAACAGGTATGATTCAAAGTAACTATGGTGAAGGTTCTGCAATGGCTATGATATTATTATTAATTATTCTACCAATTACAGTAGTTTATTATCGACAACAGCAAAGGAAAGAGGTGTAATATGAAAATAGGTAAAATAATAATACACTTACTTCTTATTGTCTTAGCAATAGTAATGGTAGGTCCTTTTTTGTTAACTATCTTTACAGCTTTTAAGGACCCGTCAATTTCATTGACTACACCATGGCTTCCTCCTTTTCCACCAACTCTTGAAAATATAGCAGATGCTTGGGTAGAAGGAAACTTTGGTACCTATTTTAGAAACTCGGTATTTATTTCGAGTGTAGATGCGGTTTTAATGGTTATTATTGTAGTACTAGCAGGATATGCATTTTCTTTCTTAAAGTTTAGGGGATCAAATGCTTTGTTAAATTACTTTTTACTTGGAATAGTTGTACCGCCGACGGCTATTATTATTCCATTGTTTGTAACTATTAGAGGATTAGGTTTATATAATAATCACCTAGGTGTAATACTAAGTGATCTTGCACTAGCGATGTCAGTTTTTGTTTTTATTATTAGAGGATATATGATTACTATTCCACAAGAAATAAGAGAAAGCGGAAAATTAGATGGTGCTAATGAAGCTACTATTTTGATGAGATTAATCTTTCCAATGGTAAAGCCTGCTATTATAACTATGATGTTATTAGAATTTATTTGGAGTTGGAATGATTTACTTTTACGTATGGTATTTTTAACAAAAGATGCAATGCGAACTATGACTGTTGGGTTGTTATTCTTTCAAGGAACTATGACTAGAAATGTTCATGGATTAACTGCAGGTACTGTAATTATGATGGTTGTCCCCACTCTCTTATTTATGTTTTTTAGAAGAGAGTTTATGACAGGAATGACAGCGGGAGCTGTAAAAGGTTAAAAGGAAAAGAGGTTGATAAAGATGAAAGCTGCACAGTTAATTGGGCCAAGAAAATATACGTTGGTAGAAGTTGATATGCCTATACCAAAAGAAGATGAAGTATTAATTAAATTAAAAGCTTGTGGTATTTGCATGAGTGAAATGGGAAATTGGATTGGGAAGGATGGGGTAGAGTATCCACTCCCTGTTGGAATGACAGGGCATGAGCCGTATGGAATTGTAGCTGGTGGAGAATGTGATGAATTCCCTCTTGGAGCAACCGTAACCGCAATTTTAAATCCTGCACATTCATACGCTGAGTATGTTGTTGCGAAAAAAGCTGCTACATGTTTAGTACCTGATTCAATGAAGGATGAAATTGTTTTAGGTGAACCTCTTGCATGCGCAGTTAATGCGGTAAAGAGAACTCCAATGAAACCTGGCAATAGTGTTGCAATTGTAGGCGCAGGTTATATGGGTTTATTACTTGTTTCGATATTGAAGCACTCTAATTTCGCCCCTATTGTTGTAATGGATATAAAAGATGAAAACTTAGCCTTAGCAAAAAAAGCAGGGGCTGATGTTGTTGTAAATGTAAATGATAAAAAAGCAATAGAGGCAGTCCATGAACTTGTTGGTGGAGAAGGCTTTGATGTTGTGTATGAATCAGGTGGAATTCAGTCAACACTAGATTTGGCAAGTGATCTTACAAAAATTAAAGGCACTCTTATGCTATACGGATATCATTCTCTAAATCTTCGTTCAGTAAATATGGAAAGATGGAATTACAAAGCTATAAATGTTGTAAATGCACATGAAAGAGATATTATGGAATATGCAGACGGTATGAAACGTGGTATTAAACTATTTGATTATAGAAAAAATCTGCCTACATATATTACCCATAAAACTAAACTTGAAGAAATTGAAAAAGGATTTGATTTCTTGGAAAACCGCCCAGATGGATATGTTAAGGGCGTAATTATGTTTGATTAAGGTTTTGTTAGGAGATATATATGAAAAAAGTTGCAATTATCGGTGCTGGTGGTATGGCAACATACCATGTGCAAGGTTTTCGTAAGGCTGGAACTGAGGTTGTCGCTATTTGTGATGTAAATAGTGAAAAAGCTAAGGCAACAGCAAAGGAACTTGAAATAGAAAAAACCTTTTTGTCGTTTTCTGAAATGATGGTATCTTGTCCCGATATTGAGGCCGTTTCGATTATAACGCCAAATCGATTTCACTATCCTTTGGCGATGGAAGCTTTAGAAAAGGGGTTGCATGTTTTTTGTGAAAAACCGCCTGCATTAAATGAAACTGAAATAACAGCTATGAGTGACCTTGCAAAAAAAGTTAATAAAACACTTATGTTTAATTTTAATAACAGGGCTCGACCAGAGTCAAATGCAATTATGAAGTACATACAATCTGGCGATGTTGGAACAATAAACTCAGCTCAAGCAACATGGGTAAGACGGGCAGGTATTCCTGGTTTCGGAGGATGGTTTACAAACAAAGAGCTTTCTGGAGGTGGGCCTGTTATAGATTTATTACATATGTTAGATTTAGCTCTGTATTTTATGGGGTACCCTGAGCCTGCATATGTATTAGCAAGGACATTTAATACATTTATTGATAATCCAGATTTTCAAGGTCCATGGGGATTTCCGATTACGGAAGGAACTACAAATGATGTAGAAACAGCATGTAGTGGTTTTATAACCTTTAAAACAGGGCAATGTCTAATGCTAAGAAACTCATGGGCAGAAATGAATAAAAAGGAAGCTGTGTCAGTTGTTTTTCAAGGGACAAAGGCTGGAGGTAGAGTTGAGCGTTTGTTTGGTGTGGATGGTGATGATGAAACATTTACAGATATTTGTGAATTATACACTGTTGAAAACGGCACACAAGTAAATCGCACAATAAATACAATTAAAGATCAAGCAATGGGGCGCATAACTAATATTGAAAACTTTATTGCCGCTATAGATGGAAAAGAAAAACCATTAAATACGCCAGAGCAAGCAGTAAAACTCATGAAAATTGTAGATGCATTATACGCATCGCAAGAAAAAAATGAGCCAATAAAATTATAAGTATTCCTCCTGAAAATATGCTTTTGCCAACAGGTTTTCCTGTTGGCTTTTTTTTGTGCTCCCTCTTGCCCGCACGCAAAAAATAGAGTATTATAGAACTATGAATTTAAATGATAATCGTATTAATGCATATAAAAAAACTGCTGGAAAAACGGAAGAAGAAAATAAAGAAAAAACAGTTCGCCCTTTTTCATTTACTCAATTAAAAAAAGAAGACATTGAAAAAGCTTCGAAGCCCGTAGAGGCGCCTGTTGCAGAAAAAAAACGTGTGATACCTACAATTGGCTCAGCTTTAAACGAGCAAATGCCAAAAGAAACAACTACTAAAATGCGTACACATATAGATGAGCTTATGGCAAGAGATGGGCTTTTAAAACTTACAAAAAAAGATGGGCCAAATGCTCATGAAATATCTAGTGACTCTATATATAGACGCGTTGCAAAATTCTTACTAATAATTGGTGTAAAAGAAGCTGCAAATATTTTACCGCATTTACCGCCAGACCAAGTAGAAAAAATAATTCCAGAAATTGCATCAATTAGAAATGTTACTCCAGATGAAGCTTCTATGATTCTTGCAGAATTTCACTCGTTAGTAAAAAAGTCAAAAAATGTGGGTGGCGTAGAAACTGCTCGAGAAATATTAGAAAAAGCTTTTGGTAGTGATATGGCCAAGGAAATGATAGATAAATCAGTTCCGTATCCAGAGGGGGTGCCCTTTGAGTATCTACACGATATAGATGCAGAAAAACTTTTTTTTGTTTTAAAAGACGAGGCACCTCCAGTACAAACTCTTGTGCTTTCAAGAATAAAAGCTCCAAAGGCAGCTGCTTTTATAAATCGTTTAGATGATGAACATAAAAAAGATATTGTTATGCGCCTTGCCAAAATGAGTTCAATGTCTCCTGATATTGTTAAGCGAGTTGATAGGGCAATGTTTGAAAAAGTGCAATCGATAGAAACAGGATCTGTAGACTCGATTGATGGTAGAGGAGCCTTAGCGGAAATACTAAAAAAAATGGATGTTGGCTCAGAAAAAGAAATATTATCTACGCTCACAGAAATAGATCCAGAGCTTGGGGAAGATATTCGAGAAAGACTTTTCACAATGGAAGATGTTCTTGCAGCAGATGATAGGTATATTCAACAAGTGCTCCAGATTATGAGTGAAGTTGATATTGCGTACTTAATTGCCGGAAAAGAAGAACCCTTTAGAGATAAGGTGCTATCAAATGTTTCTAAGGGTAGGGGCGATGTTATTTTAGAGGAAGAAGAATTAGCTAAGCCAATGAAAAAGCGCGACATTGATGAAATAACAAATACTTTTTTTACCAAGCTTCGATTAGCATGGGAGGAAGGAACACTGTATATAAAAGGGCGTGACGACGAATATGTTTGAATTAATAAAAAAAGAAGAACTGGTTGATTACAAGGCTACTGGATTCCATTATAAACATACAAGAACTGGATTGGAGGTGTTTCATCTTTTAAACGATGATGCAGAAAACTTATTTGCATTTGGCTTTAAAACATTGAGTGAAAGTTCAAATGGGGCAGCTCATATTTTGGAACATTCAGTACTATGTGGATCAAAAAATTATCCATTAAAAGATCCTTTTATGCAACTAAATAGTCAAAGTGTAAAAACATTTTTAAATGCAATGACATTTCCCGACAAAACAGTGTATCCAGCTAGCTCTATGGTCGAGGCCGATTACTTTAACTTAATGTCGGTCTATGGAGATGCTGTGTTTTTTCCATTACTAGATGAGCAAATATTTGCACAAGAAGCACATCGTTTTGAACTTGATGATGATGGAAATGTGAGTTTGCAAGGTGTTGTGTATAATGAAATGAAGGGAGCTTATTCAAGTTTTGAGAATGTAGTGGGCGATCATTTTTTACATGCAATGCTCGATGGCACTTCATATCAATGGGATTCGGGTGGAAACCCTTCTGTTATTCCAAGTCTTACCCATGAAGGATTGAAAGCATACCATGCAAAGTATTATAGTCCTTCGAATTGTAAAATATTTTTGTGCGGCAATATACCTACACAAAAACAATTGGATTTTATCGAAGAAAAATTCTTAAAGAATTTTCATGATTGTGAAAAAACACTCTTACATGAAACAGAGCTTACACTCTTTAATGCACCTAAAGAAAAAAAAGTTTTTGGTCCTTTAGGCGAAGATGAAAAAGAAAGCACTGTATTATTAAATTGGGTTTTAGGAAAAACGAATGACATCGAACTTTTTATGGAAGCGGTAATTATTGCAGAAATATTACTGGGTCACGATGGCTCCCCATTGAATCATGCCCTCATAGAATCTAAACTTGGTGAAGACATTTCTCCTAACACTGGAATGGAAGGAGAGTTAAAATACCTTCTTTTTAGTGTAGGTATGCGCGGTGTAAAAGAAGAAAATGCCCAAAAATTAAAGGATTGTATTTTAGGTGTTTTACGCGAATTAGCTGAAAACGGAATCCCAAAAGAAAACGTAGAATCTGCTATTATGACCGTAGATTTTTCACACAGAGAAGTAAAACGTTCTCATGGACCTTGGTCTCTTGTACTTATGAGGCGAGTGCTTCGTGGTTGGTTAAATGGCACCGACCCTTTTACACCACTTGGCACAAGGGAAGTATTTGCATCAATAAAAGAAAAAATTGCCAACTGTAAAGATGGAAGTTATTTAAAAGGATTAATTAAAAAGTTCTTTTTAGATAATAATCATCAATTACTGTTAACGGCTATTCCAAGTGAGAAGTACGATAACGAGGTGAGCGAAAAGTACGAAAATATTATAAAGTCTTGCCCCTTTACAAAAGAAGAATTGGTTCAAAAGCAAAAAGAATTAACGGCCTTTCAACAGTCGAGCGATAATGAAGAAAAACGCGCCCTCATTCCTCATCTAAAACCGAGTGCATTTTCTTCAACCATTGATAGAATCACAACAGAACAAACAACTATTGCAAGTATTCCGCTCTTTATTCATAATGAAGCGGTAAACGGCATTGCCTATGTTGATGTAGGACTTCCTGTAGATGGCTTAACGGCAGAATCCTATGAGTTTTTACCATTTTTTGCAACGGCGCTTACAAACTCAGGCTTTAACAATATGGACTGGAAAGAAGCTGCAGCCTATGTTGCCCATATTACGGGTGGATTCGGGGCAACACTTTTTACGGCAAGTACTACCGAAAGTGCAAAAAACGAAAAAGACAATGCTCTCTTAGGGCACGACTGGATTTTTGTACGTGTAAAAATGTTAGTCGAAAAAGTAGAAGAGGGTGTAAGACTCTTATTCGACTGTATAAAAAATCCTATATGGACAGATTTTGAAAGACTGCATGACTTAGCAATAGAATACCGAAATGATTTTCAAGCATCAATTGTTCCTGCGGGGCATGAGTACGCGGTTTCCCGCTCTGCACGAGATCATAACCATTCAAAATGTGTTGACGAAATTTGGAACGGATTAAGCCAATTGTATACAAGCAAAAAACTTGCAACTATGGAACAAGAAGAGCTTACCGGCATTTTGTCGAGCATACATAAAACAATTCTTTCCTCGGGGATAGTTGCAAATATCACGGTAGATGATGCAAGTTTAGAAGTAGCAAAAAAAGCCTTGGAAGAAAATGTAAAAGGTTTTAGTCCTGTAAAAGTGGTGAAAGACTTTGATGACAAAGCTTTTATTGCGTTAACCGACATTCCTCCAAACGGAGAAAGCGACACATTTTTGACGGTAGAAAAAGATACTAAAAAAAATATCTTTCGATACAAGGTGCAAACACAAGTTGGATTTGCGGCAAGTGTTTTGAAATGTTCTGCCTTTGGTCAAAAAGACGCGGTGTATGAATCTCTTTTTGCACACTGGTTTTCGAACAATGTTATGTGGGAGCAAATTAGAACCATTGGTGGAGCCTACGGAGGCTTTACGTATGTTGATGCTGTTGAACAGCTCTTTGTATTTGCAAGTTACCGCGACCCAGATAGCGAAAACTCTCTTGAGGTATTTGCGCGTTGTTTACAAGAATACTCGAATATACTTCTAGACACTGAAACTCTAGAGCGAGTTATTGCAGGCTGTTACAGTAAAGAGATTCAACCAAGATCCCCATCTGCACGTGGGTTTACGGGATTTATTCGAAAACTCTACGGTATAAAAGATGAAGATAGGGAGCAAAAGGTTAAAACGCTTATTTGTGCTACGGCAAAAGATGTACAGGAAGCTGCGAAGAGATTAGCAAGTAAGACTGGGGAAGCGAAAAATAGCGTGGTGTGCAGTAGATAATTAATAATGCATAATTAATAATTAACAATTGTTTGGCTTTGTGGGTTATAGAGGTTGGCAAGGTGATTGCTCGTTTATACTAGCATGTCATTCTGATTTTTGCCTCATATCTGCGCCCGTGAAGAATCTCCTTCGTGGCTTGTGAAAATCTATAGCTTTGCGTGTGCCGCAATGATTGGATATAT
>CAYJIS010000043.1:0-16288 GCA_964370315.1 uncultured Treponemataceae bacterium | reverse complement strand
CAACTTTGATGTGTTTTCAGCTTACATTTTTTAAATATAAGAGATTATGACAAGTGTAACGCAATGTTGCTGCCATTACATCCCTTTTTAGTTTCGCAAAAAAGGATGATATCCCTATGTTAAGATAACAATCAAGGTGTGGAAAGGTTACAGAGTTTATTAATTTCTTGCACAGAAAAGTTTATCATTTTCAACCATGTGTTTAAAGCGTTTGATAGCTTTCTCAAGATTCTCTGAATCATCAACAATTATGTGTGCCAATATGTTCACCCCCTTTCGGCCATTCCGTAAGACTGGATAATCATAATATCATATCGTGAAAAGTGAGTCAAGGGGTGCATGGTTTATAAAAGTCTAAATATACATGCACAAAAAAACAATACTATATTATGACTGCTTTCTTTGTTTTTGTTTGTGGTCATACATTCTTACATCTGCTTTGTCAATTATTTCTGCCATAGTAGATCCTTCTTTTTGATAGCGGGCATATCCTACCGAAGTTGAAATATGTATTTCAAGTTCATCGATATAAAAAGGCTCTTCTGCTAGAGTAATGATTCTTTGAATTACTCTTTGAATATTTGCTTCATCTAATTCAGAATTAACTATTAGAGCAAATTCGTCACCACCTAAACGCATGTGAATCGTGCTTTTATCAAAGCGTTGTCTTAGTCTTTCTGAAAAGGTAATTAATAGCTTGTCTCCAATTAAATGTCCGTACGTATCATTGACTGGCTTAAACTTATTTAAATCCATATAAAAAAGGGTAAAAACTTTTGTAGGTGCTGTTTTCTTATCATCAAGAAAGGTATCTAATTTTTTTCTGTTATATAACTTTGTTAGAGGGTCTCTGTATACTTGATCATAAATAGAGTTCTGCCTTTTTTTCACTAATGCAATTATAGTAAAGAGTAGTGCACATATTCCAAGAGCTTCGACGAGACTTGTCAATAATAATGAAAACATGTCCTTGTCATGATCCTTATCGTATAAGAAAAAGTCCCATGTATTACCAGGTATTTGTAGTTGGCTGTAAAATGCTTTTTCGTAGTCAAAGTTATCGCTTACAAGGAGTGCAATTTTTTCATCATTATAACTCGAGTGTATTGCATATTTATATCCTAAGTTGTCAAGATTTTTAACTTCTAATGCTGCATTAGCAATTTCTAATGAGTCAAATACAACAGAAACAAATCCCCAAAAAGTATTGTCGCTTAGATATATTGGCGTGCGTACGGTTAATCCCATCTGACCACTTTTAAGCTCAAGCGGACCTGAAATCATAAACTTTCCATTTCGTTTTGATTTATAGGCACCGTCTTTTGTGCCTTCAAACTCAAAAACATTTAATCCCAAAACATTTAAATTATCTTCTGTTTGTGGATAAATCCACTTAACAATACCATCAGGCATATACGAAATTGAAATCATGGTTTTTTCATTAAATAAATCTCGGGCAACATAATTATATGTGTTTTCGTTAAAAGATGGTTCGAGGTTTCGAATAATACTCTCAAGTAATATGCCAGTATCAATACTTCTTATAACAGTATTCTCAATTCTTTCCACATAAATTTGCATGTTAAGCTGCATGTATTCTTCGTATTTGCGCTCAGCTGTTTCTAATTTTATAATAGCATAGATTACTGTGATTGCAACAAATATGAGAGCTAATTTGTAACCTTTCATATGCACACTCCTTGTATATGGCTAAGCTAATGCTTTGTTCCTTTCTGCGGCTCTAAATTGTAAGCCTTATTATCAATTAAACTCTGTATAAAAGATTCTTCATCAACAGGTTTAGAAAAATAGTATCCTTGTGCCACATCGCACTTTAGGCCTTTTAACCACAGCGCTTGCTCGTATGTTTCTACACCTTCTGCAACAATTTTCATATCTAATCGCTTAGCCAATGTAATTACTTGATCTACAATAATAGCTGTTCTTGCATTCAGTTCTTTTTTATCAAAAAAATCTTTATCAATTTTTAATACATCAGCCTTTATATATCCTAACCTATTTAGTGACGATACTCCAGAGCCAAAATCATCAAGAGACACAATAAATCCTGCAGCTTTAAGTTCTTCAATTTTTGACATAAATTTGTTTTCAGAACCTAAAATTGCAGTTTCTGTAATTTCGAGGTCAATTTGATTTGGTTTAATGTCAAAGATTGATAAGGTTTTCATTAGCTGAGGCAATAATGAGTCTTCGAGTATTGTAATAGCCGAAAGATTTACTGAAATAATGGGGACTTCCATTTTTTGTCTATTAGTATGAATAAACTGACAAACTTCTTTTAGTACGTATAAATCTAATGTAAAAATAAAGCCATTTCTTTCAAAAACTTCAATAAATTCATTTGGGTAAATAACGTCGTTCATTGGAGGTATCCAACGCACAAGTGCTTCAGCGCCAACAATTTTTAAAGTTTGAAAATCAATTTTAGGCTGATACACAACCTTAAATTCTTTGTCTTTTATTGCACGTTCCATTTTGAATGTAATTTCAAGTTTTGATGTAAAACTTTTTTTCATGTTTTTATCAAAAGTAATGAATGTTGTTTCGTGACTCACTTTTCCACTCATGCGGGCATAATCGGCATAGGCTGTGATATTAGATATTTTTTCTTCGCAGTTTTCTATTGAAACAGTTCCAAAAGACATACTTGTGTCATATCTGTTTCCTATTACACTTTGGATAACTGGTAAAATATATATTTTATATAATTCTTGTACAGAGGGACCGGTTCCAATTTTTCGTAAAATATAGAATTGTTCTGCAGTTTTACGTACAAATAAAGCTGGAGTACCTTTAAAAACTGATAGTAGAGTTTTGCCAATTTTTGAAATTACTGCTGTTCCTCTTTCCATACTATAATAACTATTTATTGTTCTAAAGTAGTCTATATCAAAGCTTATTAATTCATACTCATGAGGTTTTGCAGATAAGAGAATTTCGCTAGATTTCTCATAGTAGTAGCTTAAAGACATTAAACCTGTTAATTTATCAGTTCGATAGGCTTGAATTTGCAATTCGTTTTTTTGATCTTGAACTCTGTAGTAGTAGTATAAAAAGAAAAGAATCAGCGCTAAGGCAAAACTAAAAAAATACATCCAATATTTGCTAAAAAAATTTTTTAATGTGAGGCTTGGATAAAATGATGTAAAATGTTCGTTAAAAATATTTTCATATTCTCGTTCAGTTATTGTATCTAACATTATGTTGAATATTGGCATGTAGTCTTTTGCTAGCGGCTTCGAAATACTGAAGTAACATCCTAATGTGAAGTCTGCTGGAAACAAGGGGTGTTCTGTTCCTTCTAGGTAGGCATCAACATATGAGGATGCAGCCGAGGTATATACTGCTATATCGATAAAATTATTTTTGTATGAATCTATTAATTTTTCGAATGAATTATAAAAAACAAACTCAGTGTCTCCAGCCGCGTTAATAAATGCATCAAAATCTACATATAAATATTCTGAAATCCCAATAGTAGCTGTTTTTTCAAGGATATCGCTTACTGTGCTTTCACTGGGAGAAAAAGATTTAGGTAAAGTGGCTACAAGTGGCATTCTATAATAGGCTTCGGTTGGTATGTAATAGTCCAGTACATAATTAGTATTTCCAATGAGAGATATAATCATGTCAAAACTGCTATAGTCGTAATCTTCGTTTTCCATATTATATGGGATTAGTTCTATATCAAAACTATATTTTTTTGCTAAAACTTTCATTAAGTCAATGATAGCCCCGTTTGGATTTCCGTCCTTATCGGTGTAGGTATATGGTCTATGATCATCGAAGTATCCAATTTTGAGAGTTCTTTCACGTAGAGTTTCAACTTCTGTGCGTGTTAATTCCCTGTGAGAAAGGTTCACAGCTTCAAAATTATATTTTACAAGTAATTCATTGTAAAAAAAACCTTCTGCAATTTTCATTTTAGAATACGCTTTGTCAATTTCATCCATTAAAGCTGTATCTTCTAGATTTGCGAGTAAAAAAGTATCTGAATTAGCGAGGTTTAGGACAGTATAAAACGTAGTGTTAGAACGATTTTCCGTAAAGGTTAAATAAAAATCAGTTTCTAATTCTAAATAGTTTTCTAGTGTACCTATTACATACGTAACAGAAATATTGTTTTCTACTAAGTATTTGTCTAATAGTTCATTTGTAGGGTTGCCTTCATAAGTGGCTACTGTTTTTCCATCAATGCTCTGAGGGTCATCATAATATATTCCTTGGGGATTTTTTGTTGCCAAACAAGAAATAATTGTATTAAAGGGATTTGCAGAGTATAAAAACTCACTTTCGCGTTGTGGGCTTTTTAAAAAGAGCCCTATTATATCTACTTCGTTGTTTCTAAGGGCATCAAAAGCGTCTCCTTTAATTTCAATAAATTCAAACTGAAGATTACAGTCATATTCGATTTTTTTTAAGAGTTCGTATCCGATGCCTTCGTCACCCTTATTTTCGAGGTCAATAACTAAGTCGCTATTTTTTTGGTACCCAACGGTTATGTGGTGTTTGTCAAGAGAGATTAGCAATGTTTGAGAAATTGTGAAAAGAATGGTAAAAAAAATGAAGCCTTTTTTTAGCAAATGCATTGATGAAGTCCTTTTTTAAATAATATGTACTATAATTTTTGTTGTGAAGCAATCAAAGCTTGTTTTTTTTATTTTAGTATATCATATGAAAAAAAACTAGGCAAGGCTATTGTTTGGACTCTCAAAACTTTATTAAATTCACATAAGAAATTACAAAACAAAAACAATTTTTTTTGTGAAAGGTTACACATTATTGATAATAAAAACCCCCAAGCTTAAAAATAGTATGGTATAATATATATAGATTGAGGCAAAAATGATTACTGCACAAAAACACAAAAACACATTACAATTTAAGCTCGATTGCAAAGATATTTCGTATGTATTTCAAACAACTAAGTATTTACACTTAGAAAATGTGTATCTAGGGCACGCAACAGATGATTTTGATTTTTCTTTGTCTAAAAAGAAAAACAATGCTGGTTATGGATCAAGTGTGTGTTATTCACAAGATGACTCAAAGTATTGCCTAGATGATATTTTGCTTGAATATTCTGGCATTGGTAAGGGTGATTTTAGAAATTCTCCAATAGAAATCCGTATGCCACAAGGGGGTTTTGTAACAGACTTTTTATATCAGGGGTATGAAATAAAAGAAGGTGCACCTTCTTCTGAGACATTACCGATGGCAATCGATGAAGAAAAAAATGAAGAAGTGCAAACCCTCAAGATTTTTACAAAAGACCAGGCGCTAGATGTTTTTTTGACTCTTGAATATGTTGTGTTCCCGCTATCAAATGTCGTTGCAAGACGAGTAATAATAGAAAACAAAGAAAAGAAAAGCCTAGAAATACGAAAAATCATGTCTATGATGCTTGATATAGATCAAACTGATTTTGATATGGTTTCGTTCGATGGAGGCTGGATAAAAGAAGGACATAGAAATGAAACTCCAATCTCAGAAGGGATACATATTATTTCTTCAACAACAGGTGCAAGTTCAAATCGTCATAACCCAGGTATTATTTTAAAAAAGAAAAATGCTACAGAAGATACGGGTTTATGTTTTGGCTTTAATTTGATTTATTCTGGCAATCATTATACTGCAATTGAAAAAAGTCCTAACGGAACACTACGCGTTGAAAATGGGATAAATCCACATTGCTTTTCGTTTGAATTAAACGAAAATGAAATATTTGAAACGCCACAATCAGTTTTGACATTTTCATTTGGTGGGGTGAATGGCTTATCTAAAAATTTTCACTCATTTGTAAAAAAAAACATTGTTAGAGGAGAACACAAAAGTAAGGATCGGCCAGTTCTTATAAATGGATGGGAAGCTTTTATGTTTGACTTTACACAGAGTAAATTGGTAAGCCTTGCAAAGCAAGCTGCAAAGCTTGGCGTTGAAATGTTTGTTCTTGATGACGGGTGGTTTGGGAAAAGAGATAACGACAGAGCAGGGCTTGGTGATTATTCTTTTAATAAAAAAAAGCTTCCTAGGGGGTTAAAGCCTCTTATAAAAAAGATACATGCCTTAGGAATGAAGTTTGGCTTATGGTTTGAACCAGAAATGATTAATATAGAAAGTGAACTGTATAAAAAACATCCTGACTGGATAGTCGCAGAGCCTGGTCGTACACCTTCATTTGGAAGAAACCAATTGGTTTTAGATTTGACAAATGAGTCAGTAAGGAATTATATAGTTGAAAATGTTAATAGTATTCTGAGAACAAATAATATTGACTATGTTAAGTGGGATATGAATCGGCATACTTCAGATATGTACTCTAAAACACTGCACAATCAAGGTGAGTTTTTTCATGCGTTTGTACTAGGACTGTATGATATTTTAAAACGTATAACACTGGCGAATCCAACAATTCTTTTTGAATCATGTTCGTCAGGTGGTAATAGGTTCGATCTTGGAATGCTTTGTTATATGCCGCAAGTTTGGACATCAGATAACACTGATCCAATTGAGAGGTTAAAAATACAAGGTGGTCTTTCATGTTTATATCCTCCTTCTACCTTTGGGGCTCATGTGTCTATGACACCTCACGCTCAAACGCTTAGAAGCACGCCCCTTTCCACACGGTTTAATGTAGCCTCTTTTGGTCTACTAGGCTACGAGCTTGATTTTGCTGAGCTAACAAGAGAAGAAAAAAAAGAAATAAAAGAACAAATTGCATTTTATAAAAAATACAGAAAAACCTTTCAATTTGGTGAGTTTAAACGAGAAATAAAACACAATCGAATTGTTTGGCAAGTGAAAGATGACAGCACTATTATTGTGGGAAACTTTCAAAAAGGAATAGGATCTGCACCGGAAGGTGATGTCTTGTTTGTAAAAGACTTAGATATGTACGAAACGTATACAGTGCGCTCAAAAGCGCAGCGCTTACCGATAAACCGTTTTGGATCTTTAATAAAACATGTGCTGCCTGTTACATTAAAATCAGATGGGTTTATTTTACGCATGATTAACTCATATTATTCTTTGCAAGATGCAATTGAAGAATACCAAGTTTCCGGTGCGCAATTATTATCTGGTATTAGACTAAACCAGCAGTTTACGGGAACACATTACGATACAAAGACACGTCTTTTGGGTGACTTTGGCTCAACACTATATGTAATTGAAAAAACAAAACACATACACAAGGAAGGGAAACACTATGCTTAGTACTACACAAATGAGAAAAAATCGTTTCTTTTTTGGACTTGGAACTGTTGGTAGGGATATGGCTTATACTATTGTAAGTTTATATCTTATGTTTTACTACACAGACATTATGGAATTATCAAATGCAGCCATTGGATGGATTACTGGTTTTATGTTTGCATTCCGCATTTTTGATGCATTAAATGATCCTGTAATGGGAACAATAGTTGATAATACTAGAACAAAGTGGGGGAAATTTAAGCCCTTCATTTTACTTGGAGCATTAACGTCAGGGGCCTTAACGGTGATTTTATTTACCGACTTTGGACTTGAGGAAACAGGTATGATTGCACTGTTTGCAATTGTATATTTGTTTTGGGGAATAAGTTTTACCGTAAATGATATTGCTTATTGGTCAATGATGCCTACTCTTTCTAAGGATCAAAAAGAACGGGAAAAAATAGGTTCGTTTGCGCGGATTTGTGCTAACATTGGTTTGTTTAGTGTTGTGGTAGGTATAACACCTATTACAAATGCATTGGGACAAACTTTAGGGAGTATGAAAAGTGCATATACTGTTTTTAGTATTGCTATTATTATTATGCTATGGGGTTTTCAACTATTTACTCTGCTTGGGGTAAAAGAAGAAAGAATGGAAAAAAATCCTGAAAAAACTGACTTAAAAGGAATGTTAAAAGCGCTTTTTAAAAATGATCAGTTATTAGTTACTGCGATTGCAATGGCACTATTTATGGTTGGTTATAATATTACAACTGTGTTTGGGCTCCATTACTTTAAGTATATATTTGGAGATGAATCAATGTATTCAATATTTGCCTTAGTACTAGGGGTGGCTCAACTTTCTGCATTATCAGTTTTTCCTTTATTTTCAAAAATATACACGCGAAAACAGTTGTACATGTATGCAACTATTTTGGTAATGATTGGTTATTTAGTCTTTTTCTTTTCACCACAAAGTATTGGATTTATAATTATTGCTGGCCTTTGTATCTTTTTTGGGCAGGCGTTTATTCAATTGCTTATGCTCGTTTTCTTGGCAGATACAATTGAGTATGGAGAATGGAAGCTTGGCAAAAGAAATGAGTCAGTTAGTTTTGCAGTACAACCATTTATCAATAAAATGGGTGGAGCTGTCAGTTCGGGCTTTTTAGGAGTAACGGTTATTTTATCTGGAATGAATGCTGCTAAGTCTGCAGCAGATATGACACAAGAGGGGATAGTTCTTGTAAAAACTATTATGCTCATTGTCCCATTAATTTTTATAGCTATTAGCTTTATTATATATGCTAAAAAGTTTAAAATTGACAAAGCCTTTTACGAGCAAATACTCGACGATTTAGCAAAGAGGAAAAAAGCGTGACAAAGTCACAGTGCTATTATGTAACTAAAAAACATTAGAACACCTTGACAAGTTATCCATAAAAGGATACACTTAGAGTGTGAAAAAAAACTATCTTAACATGGAGAAAAAAATGAAAAAACTTTTTACGGTAATTATTGCGAGTGCAGTGTTAGCACTGAGTGCCCTTAGTTGTTCTGGGAATAGTACAGAGTCTGATAATGTGCTACGTGTAGGAATGGACTTGAAATTTCCTCCGTTTTCTTACATCGGAGATGATGGAAAGGCAGCAGGTTTTGAACCTATTATTTCAGAGGCATTTGCAGAGTACTTAGGGATGGAAGTGGAAATTGTAAATACTGATTTCTCTGTTCTTATTCCGGCTCTAGATACAGGGGACGTAGATATTTTAATCGCAGATATGTCAAGAACGGATGAAAGAGCACAAAAAGCAGATTTTTCTGACCCTTATAGATATTCGCATACACCCGCTTTAGTAAATAGAGAGTTTGCACTTGAACACAATATTACAAATGATATGAGTGAAGCAGATTTTTTTGCAATCGAAGGTGCTAATTTTGTTGGTTTGTCAGGAACAAAAGGGGTGTATTATCCACAACAATTTGGCATTAATGTGACTGAGGTTACAGAAATTGGAACTGGGTTAATTGAGATTTCAAATGGTATTTCAGATATTTTAGTTGCATCAGATGAAGTATTCGGTTTTCATGCAGCAGATCCAAAAAACACAATTGTGTATACTGGAATTACTGATGTTGTCGGATCTTGTTTTGTTGTAAAAAAAGGAAACCAAGAACTTTTAGACAAGGCAAATGAATTTGTGGCTTCAATGTATGAGGATGGTGGGTTTTATGATACAATTAGAGAAGAATATGACCCAATCGTTGGAGACTTTTTACAAAATCCAGATTTAGGATTAGATTACATTATTCATCCAACAAGTAATTAAGTTAAAGTAAGGAAGATAAGGAAGGATGAGAAACAAATTTGACTCATTGCAATACATAGCAGTTATTCTCTTGTTCACAATAGTGGTGGGCATTGCTTTAGTGTTTACGATAGATGAGCCTCGCTATGACCTTATCTTTGAAAGCAAAGGTTTATTAATTACAAGTTTTATTAATACTATTTGGATAAGCCTTGTTACGCTAGCAGGAGCTTTGGTTATTGGGTTTGCGCTTTTTGTCATGCTTCGCTCAAAGATAACTGTAATTAGAGCTGTTGCAGAGGTCTTTAACGAAATTGTTATGGGGACACCATTATTGGTAATGATTTTTTTAGTTGTGTATCCTTTAGGACAAGTTATTTCAATTAACAATAAATTGTTTTTAGGGATTCTTGCTATGATTTTTTATAACAGCCCGTATGTTGCAAATGCTTATGAAACTACGGCAGCGGTGGTAACCCCAGAACAATATGTTGTTATGGATTTATACCAGTTTAAGTGGTATCAAAAATATATGTATATTATTTTACCACAGATGGTACGTCCTTTTATTCCTTCTCTTGTCAATAATCTTTCAAGTGTAATTAAGGGTTCTGCCCTTTTAAATATTATTTCAGTTGGTGAAATTACTTACATGACCACTGTAATTTCAAATAGAAATTATGCTGTTATTGAAGGGTATTATATTATGTGGCTTTTATATCTAGCGATGACAATTCCACTTTCATTATTAGCGAAGTACATTGGAAAGAAGGTAAGTAGATGAAATTTCAAATTAAAAATCTTTCCATCACATATGGTGATACACTAGTGCTTAAGGATATCTCATTAGATATTGATGGTATTTCTACAATAGGGATTATTGGAGAATCGGGTTGCGGAAAATCAACGTTATTACGGCAGCTAGCAGGAATTGAAAATCCAGATTCGGGAGAAATAGTAATTAATGGAATTTCTCCTATTCATGAAAAAGAAAAATTTCAAGAAAAAATAGGAATGGTATTTCAAACACATAATCTATTTCCGCACTTTACTATAATGGAAAATATAACCTTTATTTTGCATACTATAAAAAAACAAAGCAAAAAAGAAGCAAACGCAAAGGCTAGTGAGTTACTCCAACAACTTTATATTGATGGAGAAGCTAATAAAAAACCTCGTGAAGTTTCTGGAGGGCAAGCACAAAGGGCTTCTATTGCACGAGCTTTGTCTACTAACCCAGAGCTCATTTTTTTAGATGAACCAACTGCGGCTTTAGATCCCGTTTTAACGGATGAAGTTTTGAAAGCTGTTAAGGATTTAAAAAAAGATGGTAGAAGTTTTATATTTGTCACACATGAAATAGCATTCTTAAAAGAGTTTGCAGATTTTGTTATTTTCTTAAAAAATGGTGAAATATGCGAAGCAGGAGATAAAGGCTGTTTAACGAAGCCAAAAACTACGGAGCTAGCAGAGTTCTTAAAAATAAAAAAGTAATACCAAATTTGTGTGTTGTATTATTTTAGCTTTTAACCTATAATTAAATAATGTCTCTAAACTATAAAGAAATTGAAGCCGTTTTGACAGAACTAAACCTTGAAGGTAGTTTTATTCAACAAATAGTACAACCGAGCTTTGATACAATAGCTTTTCATACATATAAATTTTCTTCGTGTGCTGTTTTTGTGTGTCTTGCTGCAGGTTCTTGCCGGATTCATGAAACAAAAAGAAAAATACCCAAAACAGAAAAACCACTTCGTTTTATGGAGTTTTTAAAGTCGCGAGTAAAGGGTTGCGTTATTGAATCATGCGAACAACTTAATAACGATAGAATAATTCAGTTTACTTTAAAAACACCAACAGAAAGACTTTTTATGTTTATACGCTTGTGGTCTGGTTCTGCTAATATAATTGTGACAGACGAAAATATGACTATTCTCGATGTGTTTTACCGGCGTCCCAAACGAGGGGAAGTTACAGGTGGAACATTTTCTATTCCGACAGCTATAAAAAAAGACGATCCAACTGACGAAAAAAAATTTGAAGTGCGAGATTTTGTAGATCTAACACAAGATGGCATTATTGAAGCAAATAAATCAGTATTGCATAATAAAAGCTTTGATGAACTAAGCTTTAGTGAAAAAATTGATATTTGGTATGGCGAGTACGGACAAAGCTTGTCAAAAGAAGTACTTTTAGAGCAAGCTCAAAAAGCCTATGATAAACAAAAAAACAGGATGAGCGCAGCCCTTTTACGACTTGAAGAAAAAAAACAAAGCTTTTTGCATTCTGAAAATTTAAAGCATTTTGGAGACTTACTATTAGCAAACGCCCATATATTAGTGGAGCAACTTTCTAATGATGATGTAACAAAGTTTTTTGAATGTGAAGATTATGAAACAGGAAATATCGTTCGATTAGAGATTGATCCAAAAAAATCGGCTCAAGAAAATGCACAAAATTATTATATAAAATACAAGAAGTCCGTTTCTGGGATTGTAGAGCTTGATAGCGATATTGCAAAATTTAAAAAAGAAATACTTGACCTTGATACTGCATGGCAAAATGTTTTACGAGAACCAAACCCAATTCGTTTGCAGCAATTATTAAAAAAACAAACCAAGCCAAAACAACAAATAGAAAAAAAACATCCAGGGCTAAGTTTTACAGTAAATGGGTGGCATATTTTAGTTGGAAGAACTGCAAGTGAAAATGATGAGCTCTTAAGACGGCATGTGAAGGGTCATGATATGTGGCTTCACACGAGAGATTATCCTGGAGGGTATGTTTTTATTAAAAATCAAAAGGGTAAAACAGTTCCTTTGGAAGTATTACTTGATGCAGGAAACTTAGCGGTGTTTTATTCAAAAGCCCGCAAAGGAAAGACCGCCGACCTTTATTATACACAGGTGAAGCACTTGAGGCGAGCAAAAAACGGGCCAAAAGGAACAGTGCTTCCGTCTAATGAAAAAAACGTTACTATTACACTTGATGATGCGAGGCTAAAAAAAATAGAGGAGTCAAGCAATGATTGATATGACAAAAGGAAGTCCAGCAAAATTAGTTATTCGTTTTACAATACCTTTGTTACTTGGTAATGTCCTACAGCAAATGTACAATGTTGTTGATAGTATAGTTGTTGGAAATTTTGTCGGCCCCGATGCACTTGCGGCTGTTGGAAACTCATTTATTATAATGTTTTTATTATTCTCTCTTTTTGCTGGTGTTGGGGCAGGAGCAACCATTCTTATTTCTCAGTTTAAAGGAGCAGGAAACAAAGAGAAAATACAAATAACCGTTGATACCATGTATATCTTTATGTTTATTGGTGGTTCTCTTATTGGTATTGTTGGTTTTATATTTACGCCTTTCTTTTTAGATTTATTAAATACACCGCAGGGTATAATAAGTGAGATGTCTACAACATATTTGAGGATGGTGTTTTTAGGAACTCTATCAACATTTGGTTATAGTATGAATAATGCGATGTTACAAGGGCTTGGAGACGGTAAATCATCCTTATTGTTTTTAGCAATTGCAACTATTATAAATATTATTCTTGATCTTGTATTTGTTGTTGTGTTTGGGATGGGGGTCTTCGGTGTGGCCCTTGCAACCGTTGTTGCTCAGAGCTTTGCCTTTTTATTTGGTATTATTTATATTAATAAAAAAACAACAATATTTAAGATAGCTTTTGGTAAAATGCATTTTTCAGCAGAGATATTAAAAAAGAGTTTAACAATAGGGCTTCCTACAGGATTACAAAATGTGCTTGTTAGTGTAGGAGTGATGGTGTTACAACGTTTGGTTAATAGATTTGGTGCCGATTTTATGGCAGGGTATAGTGCTGCTGCAAAAATAGACTCATTTGTGTTTATGCCCATAATGAGCTTTTCGATGGCTATGACAACCTATGTTGGGCAAAATATTGGGGCTAAAAAAATGGATAGGGTTAAACAGGGAGTTCGCTCAACATTAATCATTGCATTATCTATGTCTATTGTACTTAGTACACTTGCAATTGTATTTGGCGATATACTTTTGCGTGCTTTTACTCAAGATGCCGATGTAATTTTTGTTGGAGAGCAGTATATGAGACGAATAATGCCATGCTTTCCTCTGCTAACTATAATATTTGTTTTAAATGCATCAGTAAGAGGTGCAGGAGAGACCGTTGTTCCGATGCTTTGCACGCTTGTTTCATTTTTAGGAGCACGTGTCCCTTCTGCTTATTTGTATACTCATTTTTTTGATGAGTACACTATGTTTTGGTGCTTTGGTACTGGTTGGCTTGTTGGTGTTTGTATTGTAGTTCCGTATTATTTGAGTGGACGTTGGAAAAAGAAAAGTGTAATTACTGAATCCCTTTAATTAATTCCTTATAAAATGCAATACCTTTCTCTAAATTTTTAATTTCGATGTGTTCATCGAAGCCGTGTATTGTTTTTCTTTGAGCGTTTGTCATAGTAAAAGGTGCAAAGCGGTATACGTTGTCAGAGATTTTGCAATAATGGCGTGAATCACTTGCTGCTATCATAATGTAGGGTACTGGTAAAATATCTGGGAATTGTTTTTCAATGATGTTTTTTATGTGTTGATATGGTTTATCTGTTTTTGAAGTAATAGAAGCTTCATGTCCAGAAATAAGAGATACTTCTATATTATATTTTTTTGCTTTTTTTTGTAATTGACGTACTACTGAATCTAATGTATCAACACCCCCTAACAATCGAAGGTTAGCCGTTACGCTAGCACTATCTGGAAGAACATTAAATGCAGAGCTTCCACTTGCCATTGTAAGTGCACAAGTTGTTTGTACAATTGCTCTTGATTCTCCTCCTATAAGTGTAAAAACACTTGTTAATAAAGGTGAAAAAAATCGAGGAAAGCGAAAAAACAAACTAAGTGGGAAGTTCACATCTGAGGAAACACTTTTTAGCATTTCTTGTAATGCAGGTGTTACCACTGCTTTAAAAGGTGATTTCTTTTCAATTTTTGAAATAAAACTTCCTAATTGTCCGAGGGGACTTTTTTTAGGTGGAGCACTTGCGTGGCCACCCTTGCTTTTTGCAGTAAATAAAATATTTGCTACACCCTTTTCGCAGAGCCCAATCATGGCTCCTTGTTTTTTCATTGTTGGAAGAGGAGAATTAACAATTGCGCCGCCTTCATCTAAAACAAACTCTGGTCGTATGCCTTTTTTTTCAAGTTCTTTAACTATTGAGGGAGCCCCCCATCCTGCTGTTTCTTCATTATGTGCAGAGCAGAGGTATATATCGAGTTCTGGTGTAAAACCTTCTATAATTAAGTTTTCTATGCTTTCAAACAACGCACAAAGAGACCCTTTGTCATCTAAGGCACCCCTACCTCTAATGTGTCCATTTTTAATTTCGCCCGAAAACGGAGGAAAGCTCCATCCATCAGGAATGTGTTTTTTATTAAAGTCTTTTCCTGTTGAAACTCCTGCAGGTACCACATCTTGATGAGCCATAAGAACGATAGAGCGAGACGAATCTTTGCCTTTCCAATGTAGGTAAAATGAATATGAACCAACACTTGCGTATTTGAGTGTTTTGAATACATTTGGATAGAGGCTTCTTAACGTTTTATGGAGTAAGTCAAAATTAGCATCTTTTGCTTTTGGTGTATCTAGTTCAATTTGAATTGAAACTGTTGGACACTGAATTATCTTTGATAAATTTTCTGCATATGTAGGGATTGTTTTCATCTGTATATTGTAGCAGAAATGGGGGAGATGTCAAGAGGAAATATATCTGCTAGAATTAAATAGTAGGTTAAACTTTGTTTTTTTGGAAGCTAGAATTTTTTTACTATCTTTGATATACTTTTTTTATTCTACACATTGAAATGCGAAGTTGAATATGACTTTTTATAATTGGTTGTAACGTTTATTAGGTAGATAGGTAGAAAATAGATTACATAGGATTCCATAATGAACAAAAAACAATTCTATCGTTTTTTAGTCTCATCATTATTATACTTTTTACTCTATGTATTTATCTTAGAATTTGCACTTTTTTTGGAAGATGCAATTCTTCAATCGATAGTCGATTCATTTGATCTTAATAATGATACCATTTTTAGTGGGATAGAAAATACCGAGGAAAAAGAGTTCTGGTTTAATTTTCTAATAGGAAGAAGTGGTTTTTATCTCTTCAGTGTTTTCTTTTTTGCGCCAATAACCAGTGCCTTTTTAACATTGATAACACAATTAATATATAAGTATAAAGATAAAACAGTAAGTAAGAAAAAAAACATAATGGACTTTATATTGCTTTTGGGATTGTGCACGATGTTGCATGCTATCGATGTCTTTATCAGCACAAAAAGTCATTCTATACTTGTTAGTTCATTACATGATTGTAAGTATTGGTTTTTTCAAATTGTAGGTGGTACACAAAAAATTCTATTACTATGTGAACTGCTTATTTTGGTATATTTTGTCTGGAAGAATACGTTTAGAGGTGAGAAATGTGCAAATACGTTTGTTTCTAAAAATGACAGACAATGTAATTAATATGATGGAACCTGTTAGCGTTTCATATAAAATGGAAGTTTAAAAAGCCACTATTAGCATAATACAATAGGAGGCATAATGAATGTATCGGTACAAACAGTGCCTTTACATTCATTTTAGAGTTTGCGTTGCAAACTCAATATTATATGTCGTCGTGTGCTGTGCACAAACGACTTGAAAGAAGTCAAGGCGCAAAAACTGATGTTTTTTTCTTGACTTTTTATAGGAG